>NZ_DAIPZF010000018.1:0-69599 GCF_036782355.1 Cypionkella sp. | reverse complement strand
AGCCTGACATTGCGGTGTCAATATGGTCTGTGCCCCCCAACATCGAGTTGCTGACCTTGCCCACTGCCCCCGCCGCCTCATTGGCCAATTGCAGGCGCTGCAACTGGCGTTGCGCGGCAGCGTCCACCTCTTCCAGAAAACCAGAGATATCGACGATGTCGTAGCCCAGCTGCATCGAAGCATTGGCCATCGCATTCAGCACAGTCAGGCTTGGGGCGTTTGCAAAGCCTTCGGGAGAGAGAGGAGCTGTCATTGCGTTTTCTTTATAAGGATCATCCTGCGCCACTTTTGCAGAACGATCCTTACAATTTGATTAACGTAGACAGCTTAGCTGCGCTGATACATGCCTTCGTAGATCGGCACCAAAGTATCGGTTTCAAACAAAGACGATACCGAGGTGCCATTCCATATGTTCAAGATCGCTTGCGCAAAAATCGGCGCGGTCGGCACGATGCGGATATTGGCGCAGGCTTTGACTTGGGCCGTAGGCTCGATCGAGTCGGTGATGACAAGCGATTTCATCACTGATTTTTGCACGCGCTCAACTGCCGGACCCGACAGCACGCCATGGGTGATATAGGCGTGCACTTCGGTGGCGCCGTTTTCCATCAGCACTTCGGCGGCTTTGCATAGGGTGCCTGCGGTGTCGCAGATGTCATCGACGATGATGCATTTCTTGCCCTGAACGCTGCCGATCACGATCATCTCGGCGATCTCGCCCGCCTTTTCGCGACGTTTGTCGACAATGGCCAGCGGAGCGTTGATCCGCTTGGCCAGCTCGCGCGCACGCGCCACACCGCCAACGTCAGGCGAGACGATCATGATGTCGTCCATCTGGCCTTTGAAGTGATGCTCGATATCCAGTGCAAACACGGGCGAGGCGTAAAGGTTATCGACCGGAATGTCGAAAAAACCTTGGATCTGGGCGGCGTGTAGATCCAGCGTTAGCACGCGGTCGATGCCAGCTTCGGCCAGCATATTGGCGACCAGCTTGGCGGTGATCGGCGTGCGGGCCTTTGCGCGGCGGTCTTGGCGGGCATAGCCAAAATAGGGGATCACAGCCGTGATACGATCTGCCGAAGACCGACGCAGCGCGTCCGTCATGATAAGCAATTCCATCAGATTGTCATTGGCAGGGTTCGAGGTTGGCTGGATGATATACATATCCTCGCCGCGCACGTTTTCGTAAACCTCGACAAAGATTTCCTGATCGTTAAAGCGTTCGATCCGCGCATCAACAAGGTTTACAGAGACACCGCGGTGCATCGACATGCGACGGGCGATGGATTTTGCCAAGGATAAGTTGGCGTTACCCGAAATAAGTTTCGGTTCGGTCATAGCAGCCATTTTGGGCACTCCGGTGGGCAGATTCGGATTGTAAACACCGCTTATCACCCGCCATGGGTCTTGCAAACCGCAGAACCCGACAGGGCGAGGAAATGCCGCGAATTGGTCACATTTTCAGCCAGAACTGCGCCTTGGTATAGACTGCCGCTATGCCTTTGCCGCGAAAGTCTTTCTGCTGGCAGGGCCTTTTTGCAGCAAGCCGTTAGAAGGCGGCTAAAAACGCATCGACATCCTCGGGCGTGGTGCAGAATGATGTGACCAAGCGCGCGGCTTCGCGGCCCTGTGGGGCTGGCATGTCGTAATAGGATGCCCCTGCCGCGCGCAGGCGGGCGTGGCCGCCTTCCGCCCATTCGGCAAACATCATATTCGCCGGCGCAGGGTGGCGCAGGGTTACATCGGGGTTCGCCGTCAGCCCCTGTGCCAGCCGCGCGCCCATGGCATTGGCTTGGGCGGCAAGCCGTAGCCACAGATCGTCTTGCAGATAGGCCTCCATCTGTGCCGCCAAGAACCGATGCTTCGAGAACAGATGCCCGCCGCGCTTGCGCCGCAGCTCGAACTCCCAAGCCTTTTTGGCGTCAAAGATCACCACCGCTTCGACCCCAAGGCAGCCGTTCTTGGTGCCGCCAAAAGACACCACATCCACCCCCGCCTGCCATGTCATTTGCGCAGCCGTCGCCCCAGCGGCCACCAGCGCATTGGCAAAGCGCGCGCCGTCCAGATGGCTGGGCAGCCCCTTTTCGCGCGCAAGCGCTGTCAGGGCTGCCACTTCGGCTGCGGTATAGACCGTGCCTGCTTCGGTGACATTGGTGATCGACAAAGCCCCGCGCTGCACCCCGTGCACGCCGCCATTGCCAACACGGTTCAGCGCAGCGGTCAGGGTTTCCGGCGTCATCTTGCCATGCGCGCCTGCGACCGAGATCAGCTTGGCGCCATTGGTGTAAAACTCGGGCGCGCCACATTCGTCTTGGGCGATATGGGCATCGGCATGGGCGAAGATCGCGCTCCAGGGTTGGGCGTAAAGCGCCAGCGCCAGCGAATTGGCGACAGTGCCGGTAGCGACCAGATAGACGGCGGCCTCGGGGTGTTCGAACACCTCGCGCAGACGCGCGGTCACACGCGCCATCTGCTCTTCGGCACCATAGCCGCGGGTATAGCCGTCGTTGGTTTGCAGCAAGGCCGCCATGACTTCGGGGGCGGCACCAGAGGCGTTGTCAGAGGTAAAGAACATCAGTGATCCTCTTGAATGATATAATCGTCCCAATCGTCTTCCGAAACCGATGCCTCAGAGACAGTTTGCCCGCGCAAGGAATTGCCCGAGCTATGGGTGGATTCGGGGTCGCCGGTGACCAAAGGATGCCATTCGGGCAGCGGCTTGCCTTGGTTCAAAAGCTTATAGGCGCAGGAATTT
Organism: Cypionkella sp.; assembly: GCF_036782355.1. Lineage (NCBI taxonomy): Bacteria > Pseudomonadati > Pseudomonadota > Alphaproteobacteria > Rhodobacterales > Paracoccaceae > Cypionkella > Cypionkella sp. The sequence continues at coordinate 66,844 of NZ_DAIPZF010000018.1, read as the reverse complement.
GGCAGCCAATAGGCGATGCGGTTCAAGGTCTTGGGGTTCAGCCGGATACATTCTGGCACGAATTGAAACCGATTGGCATAGTTGGAACATTGGCAGGTTTCATTGTCCAACAGACGACAAGCGACGCGGGTATATTCCACCTCGCCGGTGTCTTCATATTCGATCTTGTTCAGGCAGCATTTGCCGCAGCCATCACACAGCGCCTCCCATTCAGGGGCGGTCATTTTCTTAAGCGGGATGGTTTCCCAGAATTTCGGGCGTAAATCTGTCATTCCCGCAAACTGGCGAAAGCGCGGGGAAAAGGAAAGGGGCTAAAGTGCCGCGAGGATCGCGCGCGCCTGATCGCAATCGCGGGCCATTTGGTCCAAAAGCCCCGGCAGCCCGTCGAACTTCATCTCGGGGCGCAGATAATCGACCAAACCAATCGAAAGGTGGTGGCCGTAAAGATCGCCCTTAAAGTCAAAGATAAAAGTTTCCAGATTGGGCTTATTGACGCCAAACATCGGCCGCACCCCCAAAGAGGCCGCACCAAGATAGCTGCCAATCTGCGGGCCGGTCAGAATATCCACCTTGACCGCATAGACCCCAAGCCGTGGCAAATGCAGCCCGCTGACCGACATATTCGCTGTCGGATAGCCCAGCTCACGCCCGCGCTTTTCGCCGTGGATCACCTCGCCATCAATGCGGTGCCAATGGCCGAGCATATCCTTGGCATCGCGCGGGCGGCCCTCGGCCAAAGCGGTGCGAATGGCGGTTGACGAAATCGCGGCTTGGGCAAAGTTCACCAGCTCGGCGATGGTGACGCCAAAGCCGTATTTGACCCCCAGCGCCTGAAGATCCGCCGCCTTGCCCGCCCGACCACGGCCAAAGCAGAAATCAGCGCCGACGACGACATGGGCAATGCCAAGCCCTTCAACCAGAACCTGACGCACAAACTCTTCGGGGCTAAAGCTGGCCATCGCGGCATCAAAGGGCAGCTGATAAAGCTGTTGCACCCCCAGTTTTGCCAAGCGGTTGGCGCGGGTCTCGGGGTTCATCAGCCGGAAATCGGCACCATCTGGCAGGAAATATTCACGCGGATGCGGGGTGAAGGTGACAATGCCCAAAGGCCCATGCGGGCGGGCAAGGTCGATCACTGCCTGATGGCCCAGATGCACGCCGTCAAAATTGCCCATGGCAACAGAAGCGCCGCGCGCTGTGGGCTTTAGCCCCTGCCAATGCGTTTGAACCTGCATTTAACCCCGTGTGAGGCCCGCGGCCCCTAGTCGAACTTGCGGCTTGGCGCCAAAACCAGCGCCTCGCCCTTCAGGACCACGGTATTGCCCACTGCGCAATGGGTTTCAAGGGTGACACGGCGGCGCGCGTGATCAATCGCCAAAACTTTCACCACCGCCTCGACGGTATCGCCGGGGCGGACGGGGGCCATGAATTTCAAGGATTGTCCAAGATAAACAGTGCCATGGCCCGGAAGTTGTTCGCCGATCACCGCAGAAATCAGCCCTGCGGTCAGCATGCCATGCGCAATGCGGCCTGCGAAAATTGTGGCTTGGGCATAGGCTTCGTCCAGATGCACCGGGTTATGATCGGTCGAAACCTCGGCAAAAAGGTCGATATCGCGGTCGGTCACGGTTTTGCGCAACGACCGCACCATGCCGATTTCCAGATCTTCAATGCAGATGGTGCCGCGCGGTTGATTGTCGAGCATGACCGAATCCTTTGCTTCTGGCCTTAGCCTAGCAAATGCCGCAGTGCAGCGCAAATCCTTTGCGCATCATTTGTGCGCAAAGTTGATATTTTCGGTAATTATGTTGCGAGCCTAGCGCAGCTTGCCGATGCTATAGCTGGGCGAAAGCTGCGCCTTATCGAGCCACGCCTGCAACAGCGCCAGATCAGGCGCCTGCGGATCCGGCCCAAAGTGATCAACCGCCAGCCCGCCGGTGATGAACAGCGCGTCCAGCCCTTCACCGCTTGCGCCCTGCACATCGGTGTTGATGCCGTCGCCAATGCATAGGATTTGTGGATCAGACGGCCCGCCCAACAGCGCCAGACGGCGGCGAGCAAGATCATAGATCGGCGGATGCGGCTTGCCGAAATAAAGCGCGGTGCCGCCCATGGCTTCATAGCTTTGCGCCAAGGCTCCGGCGCAATAAAGCAGTTGATCGCCCCAATGTACCGTCAGGTCAGGATTGGCGCAAAGCATTGGCAGGCCGAGGGTTTTTGCGGCAAGCAGGGTGGCGTGATAGGTTTCCAGCGTTTCAGTCAGATCATCGGCAAGGCCGGTGCAGACAATGCCCTGCGCCTGCGTCAGGGCGACGCGCTCGATCACAGGATTGGCGGCGGCGATTTCAGCCAGATCATCGGCGAAATCGGTAAAAAACGGCTCGTCCTTATCGGCGCCGATGAAGTAAACCTTGCGCCCAACAGCACCGGTCAGCATCGCATATTGCGCCGCATCGCCCGAGGTGACGACATCATCCCAAGCATCGCGCGGCACGCCCATCTTATCCAACTGCGCGATGACGCTTGATTTTGGCCGCGGCGCATTGGTCAGCAAAATCACCCGACCGCCCTGCGCACGATAGGCCTGCAAGGCCGCAACGGCTGCCGGAAACGGCGCGACGCCATTGTGCAAACAGCCCCACAGATCACAAAACACCGCGTCATAGCGGGCAGAGACTTCGGCGAGGGTCGCGATCACTTGGGTCATTTTACTCTCGATCGGTTGGGAAGGCTTGAGCGTGACATAGCGCCGCTTGCCGCAAAAGGCCATTGCGGCGCTGCGGTCTTTGCGACACATAGGCGAAAATGAATGTAACTTGCGGCAAAGGGTGCAGCAGATGAAATGGATCGTTTTGGCGGTTGCGGTGGCTTTGGTCGGCGCGGTGATGTTTTCGCGGATGGCCGCACCGAAGGGCTATGAAAAGCTTGCGATGTCGGTGGACGAGATGAAGGCCACAGGCGCGCTGATTGTCGATATTCGCACGCCACAAGAATGGAAAGACACCGGCGTCATTGCGGGGGCCAAGCTGGTGACCTTTGGCGATGCCGATGGGTTTTTGAAGGCGGTCGGCAAAGATCTGAGCGATGGCCGCCCGCTTATTCTGGTTTGCCGTTCGGGCAACCGCTCGTCTTCGGCAGCGGCGGCCTTGGCGGGCAAGATCCCAAACCGGATCATCTCGGCCAATGGCGGCATGTCGGCGGCGATTGCGGCGGGCTATCAGACCGTGCGGCCCAGCAAATAAGCCGCCTTAGGGTGCGCGGGCCGCGCACCCTGATTTTCCGATTACAGTTTCAACGAAGGGATGATCTGCTTTTTGCGGCTCATCACGCCGGGCAGCACCACGGTGTCGCCAATGACTTTGACGCCAAAGGACGCCTCTGCCATCTGCCGCACCAGATCATTGGGCACCAGCAGCGTCGCCTCTTCGCGCAGAATGTCGATCACGAACAACAGCACCTGATCGGCACCATCGGCCGCAGCCACGCCCACCATCGCCGCCATCAGATCGGCCTTGCGGTTCAGCACCACGGCAGGGGCGGTGGTTTCTAGCACCGAGATCCGCAGCTCTTTGCCTGCGACGGTGTATTCTTTGGAATCCATCCGCAAAAGCTCTGCGTCCGAAAACGCCGAGACATCGGATTTCGCCGCAAACATCGCCGCTGCAAGGTCGGGGATCGCCACGCCCAGATCGGCAGCCAGCGCTTCGGCCACGGCTTGGTCATGCGCGGTGGTGGTGGGGCTGCGGAATTCCAGCGTGTCGGACAAGATGCACGACAGCATTGCGCCCTTAATCTCGCGCGGCAGCTTGGCCATATCGGCACCGATGATGTCATGCATCACCGTGGCGGTGCAGGCCAAGGGCCGCAGCACCACATTGATCGGGGTCTTGGATTTCAGCCCGCCCACCAGCATGTGGTGGTCGATGATCGCCATGATCGTGGCTTCGTTGATCGAGGGCGGCAGTTCAGCCGGGTTGTTGGTGTCAACGATCACCACATGATCGGTCGCACTGACATCGGCAATAATCTCGGGCTTGGCAAAGCCCCAATGCTGCAACACAAAAGCCGCTTCGGTGTTCGGCTCGCCCAGCAGCACTGCCTTGGCATCGACGCCTTGCAGGTTGGTCAAATACCACGCCCAGATGATTGCAGAGAGGGTGGCATCGGTGTCGGGGGATTTGTGGCCGAATACAAGCGTGGTCATGGAATGCGCCTTCGTGATGGATTTTGCGTCTATATAGGCGCGCGTCTAGGATTTGTCACGCGGCCAGATGCTGCGCTGCGGCGTGCTAGGGCAGCGGCTGGCGGCTGATGTGATAGCCCTGTTGTTCCAACAGCCGCAATACCCCTGCCTCGCCCGAAAGATGCAGCGCGCCAAAGGCCGCAAGCACCTGCCCCTGCTGGGCGGCGGCCTCGATCTTTGCGATCCAAGCGCGGTTGCGATCAATCATCATCACCTGCTCCATTTTGGCCAGATCGGCATCGATCCGCTGGGGAGAATAGCCCAAAACCTCATGGCTTTGCAGGCGGTTAAACTCCCAGATCAGCCGGCCCTCTTGGGCGAAATAGCTGTCAGCAAGCGTTGTCATCATATCGGCAGAGCTGGCCTCGGTCGCAAGCGCCATCGTCACCATATCCAGCTGTTCGCTTTGGGGCATATCGCCAAAGATCCGAAGCACCGTGTCATAGGGTTCCAACGCCTTGATCGGAATCGCCTCGGCCGCTGCGGCAAGCATCAATTGCCGGTCCAGTCCGTTTTCGGCGGCGGCACTGTTCAACCCGCACAGCGGCATCGACAGCAGCATCGAGACATACCAAGGTTGAAGCTTGGCCACCATTACAGGCGGAATGCCGCGCGCCCGCACGGCCTTGGACAACAGCTGCCAAGTCTCTGGCGTCAGCAGCTCAGGCAGGGTGGGGCCCTTGGTATTCAGGATCAGCGCGGGCTCATCGGCAAGGCGTTGGTGCAGCGAGACTTCTTCAGAGGGCCCCGCCTCGACCAACAAAACCCGGGTGGTTTTCAAAAGCGGGCGCAGCTGCGCCAAAGTTGCGGCATGGCGTGGATCGTCAAAGTGATAGGTGCCAATCAGGTAAATCCGCGCCGCGTCACGTTCGGCCAGCCAAAAATTGCCAATCGCAAAGGGATGGGCGGCCGCGCGCGCGCGCAGTTCAGCTTGCGCCTGAATCGGCAGCGCATTCAGCAGGTTTTTACCGGCGCAATCGGCCTGTGCCGTCGTGCCCAGTAGTAAAACTGCACCAATCACCGCTCCCCAAATCGCGCCAAACATCGCTGATCCCTTTGTTGTAAACCTAAGGGTGACACTTTGCGCCGCAAACACCAAGCACCAAGACAAGGCTCTGCTACGCTTTGCTGTGGAAATGGCGGCATAAAAATTTTGCCACAAAAATTTCATCAGGGCGGGTGTTGACACAGTCAGGACCAACGCCTAACTCAAGCTCCGTTAGCACTCAGCAAAGACGAGTGCTAATCCCATTCAAACCTGGTAACTCAAGGGAGTAAGCCCAGATGGCATTTACACCACTGCAAGACCGCGTGCTGGTCCGTCGCATTGAAGGCGAAGACAAGACCAAGGGCGGCCTGATCATTCCAGAATCGGCAAAAGAAAAGCCTGCTGAGGGCGAAGTGGTTTCCGTGGGCGCTGGCGCGCGCAAGGATTCCGGCGAGCTGATCGCTCCTTCGGTCAAAGCTGGCGACCGCGTTTTGTTCGGCAAATGGTCGGGCACCGAAGTCAAAGTCGGCGGCGAAGACCTGCTGATCATGAAAGAAAGCGATATCCTCGGGATCATCTCCTAAGGGATTTGGCTCCGCCTCTGCGTGAGCCAATTCGTTTTCCAAACTCAACCGATTTAGAGGAGCTGCAAAATGGCTGCTAAAGACGTACGTTTCAATACCGATGCCCGTGACCGCATGCTGCGCGGCGTCAACGTTCTGGCGGATGCTGTGAAGGTAACGCTTGGTCCAAAAGGCCGTAACGTTGTCATCGACAAATCCTTCGGCGCACCGCGCATCACCAAAGACGGTGTCACCGTTGCCAAAGAGATCGAACTTTCCGACAAGTTCGAGAACATGGGCGCACAAATGGTGAAAGAAGTCGCTTCGCGCACCAATGACGAAGCAGGCGACGGCACCACCACCGCAACCGTTCTGGCTCAAGCCATCATCAAAGACGGCCTGAAGGCTGTTGCTGCTGGCATGAACCCAATGGATCTGAAGCGCGGCATCGACATGGCAACCGCCAAAGTCGTCGCAGCGATCAAAGCTGCTGCGCGTCCCGTGAAAGACACCGCAGAAGTTGCACAGGTTGGCACCATCTCGGCCAACGGCGAAGCTGAAATCGGTCGTCAGATCGCTGAAGCCATGCAAAAAGTCGGCAACGAAGGCGTGATCACCGTCGAAGAAAACAAGGGTCTTGAAACCGAGACCACTGTTGTCGAAGGCATGCAGTTCGACCGTGGCTATCTGTCGCCTTACTTCGTCACCAACCCAGACAAAATGGTTGCTGACCTGGAAGACGTTCTGATCCTGCTGCACGAAAAGAAACTGTCGTCGTTGCAGCCAATGGTGCCTTTGTTGGAAGCCGTGATCCAATCGCAGCGCCCGCTGCTGATCATCTCGGAAGACGTTGAAGGCGAAGCGCTTGCAACCCTCGTGGTGAACAAACTGCGCGGCGGCCTGAAAATTGCGGCTGTCAAAGCTCCAGGCTTCGGCGATCGTCGTAAAGCCATGCTGCAAGACATCGCGATCCTGACCGGTGGTCAAGTGATCTCGGAAGATCTGGGCATGAAGCTTGAGTCGGTGACCATCGACATGCTGGGTTCGGCCAAGAAAGTCGCGATCACCAAAGACACCACCACCATCATTGATGGCGCTGGCGTCAAGGCAGAGATCGAAGCGCGCGTCGCACAGATCCGCACCCAGATCGAAGAAACCACCTCGGACTATGACCGTGAGAAACTGCAAGAGCGCGTGGCCAAATTGGCTGGCGGTGTTGCTGTGATCAAGGTTGGCGGCATGACCGAAGTTGAAGTCAAAGAGCGCAAAGACCGCGTTGACGACGCTTTGAACGCAACCCGTGCAGCTGTGCAAGAAGGCATCGTTGTTGGCGGTGGCGTGGCGCTGGTTCAGGCAGCCAAGTCGCTTGACGGCATGACGGGTGCAAACTCGGATCAAAACGCCGGCATCGCGATCATCCGTCGCGCGCTGGAAGCTCCGCTGCGTCAGATCGCTGAAAACGCTGGCGTCGATGGCGCTGTCGTTGCTGGCAAAATCCGCGAGTCGGATGACAAGAACTTTGGCTTTAACGCGCAGACCGAAGAATATGGCGACATGTTCAAGTTCGGCGTGATCGATCCAGCCAAAGTGACCCGCACCGCTTTGGAAGATGCAGCTTCGGTTGCCTCCTTGCTGATCACCACGGAATGCATGATTGCTGACAAGCCAGAGCCAAAAGGCGCGGCTGGCGGCGGCATGCCTGACATGGGCGGCATGGGCGGCATGGGCGGCATGATGTAATCTGCCCGCAAGGCATGATAGGGAAAGGGCGCAGCATCAGCTGCGCCCTTTTCATTTGAGGTGAGCATGAGCGGACCCGACAGCTTTCGCAGCGCGCGACAGGCGGATTTTGACGGCATCGACGCGCTGCTGCGTGCAGCCTTTGCCGGTAAGGGCGAGGCCGATTTGGTGCAGCGCCTGCGCGCCCAAGGCCTGATTGAGACCGAGGTTGTGATGCCTTTGGGCGATGCCGTGGTGGCCTATCTGGCGCTGTCGCGGCTGGTCGCACCCGAAGGTTGGCTGGCGCTGGCGCCGCTGGCCGTGGCGCCAGAGTGGCAGGGCAAGCGTTTGGGCTCGCGGCTGCTGTCTGGTGTGATGAAACTGGCTGCGATCAAGGCGCAAAGCGTGGTGGTGGTGGGCAAGCCCACATTCTATCAGCGCGCGGGCTTTGTTTTTGGCGGCATGCAAACGCCCTATCCGGCAGAGGTGGTGGGGGTGTTTGGCGGTACGGGCTGTGCTGCCGTCTACCCCGCGGCATTTGACGGGATCTAGCGGCGCGGCTTCGCCGCAAGAGGGGAGCGCTTGCGCGCGGTGGGCGCCCGGTGCAGCCTATGGCACAACGACAGCGCGAGGGAGAGGCTGATGGCTTTGGCGATCTGGACGGCGCTGGCGATGCTGGCTTTTGCTGGCAACTCGATCTTGACCCGCATGGCGGTGGGGGCGGGGGCGATTGATGCGCAAAGTTTCGCCCTGATCCGGCTGGTGTCGGGGGCCTTTATGTTGGCGCTGGTGATGCTGTGGCGCAAGCGGCAATGGCCCGCGCTGCGCGGTCGGGGGCCGGCGGTTCTGGGGCTTTTGGTCTATTTGTTCGGCTTTTCCGCCGCCTATGTTAGCCTAAGCGCAGGCACTGGCGCTTTGATCTTGTTTGGCATGGTGCAGGTGACGATGTTTGCGGGCGCGCTTTTGGCGGGTGAGGCGGTGGCGGCCAAGCGCTGGGCTGGGGCGGGGTTGGCTTTGGCTGGATTGGTGGTTTTGCTGGCACCAAAGCTGGTTTTGGGTGGGCTGTGGCCGATGCTTGCGATGACGGCGGCGGGTGTGGGCTGGGGGATTTATTCGCTGGCTGGACGGCGGGCGGGTGATCCCTTGGCGGCGACGGCGGCGAATTTTGTGCTTGCGGTGCCGGTGGCGGCGCTGATCTGGGCGATCTGGGGTGGTGGCGATTGGCTGCCGCGCGGGGTTGGTCTTGCGGTGTTGTCGGGGGCTGTGACCTCGGGTTTGGGCTATGCGCTGTGGTATAGGGTGCTGCCGCAGCTGGGGGCCTCGCGTGCGGCGGTGGCGCAGCTGACGGTGCCGGTGCTTGCGGCGACGGCGGGGCTGGCGCTGGGCGAGCCGATTGGGCTGCGCTTTGCGATCTCGGCGCTTTTGGTGTTGGGCGGTGTGGCTTTGGCCAGCCGCTAAAGCGCCTTATGCAGACGCCGCAGGGTTTTTGTGACGCCGCCATCGGTGTCAACGCGGCTTAGGCCAGTGTCGGCAAAGCCATGGCGCTGCCAAAAAGTGCGGCCCTTGGGGTTGGTGTCAAGTACGGCCAGATAGATATTGCTGCAGCCTTTCGCCCGTGCGCGCGCCAGAACCTCGGCCAGCAGCGCCGCACCCATGCCTTGACCGCGCGCCCAATCGGCAAACATCATCTGGCCCAGATAGGCATCGCCCGCCGCTGGAAAGCCAAAGGACAGCTCGGCCACGCCGGCAAGCTGCGCGCCCTGAAACAGGCCCAGACGCTGGCTTTGTGCGGGGTCGCAATTGGGCGGCGCATCGGTCAGAAATTCTGTCGCCAAGGCTTCGGCGTCAAAATCCAGCCGATCGAGCGCCCAATAATCGCCTGTCGCCTGATACATCTGCACCAGCGCTGCGCGATCTGCGGCAGGATCAAGCGGCCTGATCATAGCACCATCACCTCGAGCGGATCGTAAAGCAGGCTTTGCCCCCAAGCGGCATCGGCAAGGCTATCGGGTTTGAAACGGATGCGGCCAAGGTCGAGATCATCGCGCGAAAAGAACCGCCGCTGGGTGACCACGCCTTCGGGGTCGCGCCATTGCGGGTCGATCTCTCCGGCGGTGATGGTGCAGCGAAAGAACAGATCGACCTGATGAAAGCCCGAGGCCGGATCGTAAAACTCGTTGATCAGCGCAGGCGCGCCCACGGCCACGCGCAGACCGGTTTCTTCATAGACCTCGCGCACCAGATTGTCAGGCAGCGAGGCCCCCGATTCCACGCCGCCCCCCGGCGCGCACCACAGATCAGACCGCCCGCCCGGATAGGCATTGACCAAAAGCAGCCGGTCCTGATGCAGGATCAGCGCGCGGGTCGCAAGGCGTGTGGGGCGTTTTGACATGGGCCTAAGCTGATCTGACCGCCCGCGCGGGTCAAGGGCTTATGCAGCGCGCGCCAAAGTTTGCAGCCTGCGCTCTGACCACAAAAGATAAAGCGATCCGGCCAAAATCAGCAAAATCCCCAGCCAATAGCTGCCTTCGGGGGCGAAATTCAGCACCAGCCAGCTGACAAAGATATTTGAGAACAATTTCAAATCATCAAAGGGCTGCACAAAGCCCGCATCGGCATTGGCATAGGCCAGCGTCAGAAAATGCTGCGCGCCATACATGATGACACCGCCCAGCAGCAGCAGCGCCAAGATCTGCCCCGTTGGCAGCTCGAACCCCGCTTGCAGCGAAAACAGGCCGTTTACTGGCGCGATCAGCACCAAAAGCCACATGGTGATCGCGGTTTGCGGCTCGTCTTGCGTCAGGCGCTTGGTGATCAGCGAAGCCCCGCCCCAGCAGATCGCGGCGGCCAGCGGGTAAAGCGTGGCAAGCGTCAGCGCCCCCTCCCATGGCCTCAGCAAGATCATCGCGCCGGAAAACCCCAGCGCCGCTGCGATCCAGCGGTTGGCCCCGACGCGTTCGCGCAGCAAAACTGCCGCGCCAATCATCACGAAAAACGGCGAGGTCATCACCAAAGCCACCACATGCCAAGGCGCCATCCCCGAGGCGAAAGCTTGGGTAAAGGCCTGCACCCCCAGCACCGACAGCAAAATTCGCGCGCCGTGCAGCAGCGGGTGGCGCGTCTTCATCCGCGACAGCCCCTGCCGCCAGATGAAGGGGGCCGAAAACACCATCGCGATGGCATATTGCCAAAATGCATCCGATTGCGGCTTGAACCCCATCTTATAGGTCACGGTCCAAGTGATCGCATTGGCCGCCGCAAAGGCGATGCCCGCCAGCACCATGAACAGCGCGCCGCGCAGGGGGGATGGGCTGGGCTGTGACATCGCTTTGGTCCTTGGGTTTGAGGGCGGGCTTGGTTCAGCCCTTGCGCACCACGCGGTTGACATGGCCCATCTTGCGGCCCGGCCGCGCCTCGGCCTTGCCATAAAGATGCAGGGCGGCGTCATTTTCGCGCAGGATCTGCGGCAGACGATCAATGTCATCGCCGATCAGGTTTTCCATCACCACATCGGAATGGCGCGCGCCATCGCCCAAGGGCAGGCCTGCGACCGCGCGGATATGTTGTTCGAACTGATCGACCGCACAGCCGTTCTGGGTCCAATGGCCAGAATTATGCACCCGCGGCGCGATTTCATTGACGATCAGCCCCTTGGCGGTGACGAAAATCTCGACCCCCATGACGCCGACATAATCCAGCGCGTTTAAAATCCGCGCCGCCAGCAAAATCGCATCTGAGCGCTGCGCAGGCGTCAGGCGCGCGGGCAGGGTGGTGGTGTGCAAAATGCCGCTGCGGTGCACATTCTCGCCTGGATCATAGCAGGCCACCGATTGATCGAGCCCGCGCGCGGCGATGACCGAAACCTCGTGGCTAAAGTCGATAAAGCCTTCCAAGACCGAAGGCGCGCCGTTCATGCTGGCAAAAGCCGCCTCGGTATCTTCGGGCGAGGTCAGCCGTGCCTGGCCCTTGCCGTCATAGCCAAGCCGCGTGGTCTTCAAGATCGACGGCGTGCCAATCTCGGCCACCGCAGCCGCCATTTCGGCAGCCGTATTTACGGCGCGGTAGGGCGCGCAGGTTAGGCCCAGCCCGGTCAGAAAGTCTTTTTCCAGAATGCGGTCTTGCGCAATCGCCAGCGCGCGGCGGTTGGGGCGAATGGGGCGCAGCGCTTCCAGCAGATCAAGGGCTGCGGTGGGGATGTTTTCAAACTCATAGGTGATCACATCCACCGTTTCGGCAAAAGCCGTCAGGGCGGCGGCATCGTCATAGCTGGCCGTGGTCAGCGCATGGGCGACATCGGCGGCAGGCGGGTTGGCGCTTGGCTCGAAAATATGGCTGCGATAGCCCAGCCGTGCGGCTGCAACCGACAGCATCCGGCCCAATTGACCGCCGCCCAAAATTCCGATCGTCGCACCAAGCGGCAGGCTATTCATCTTTCGGCTCCTCTGGGATCGAGGCGGAAAGCGCCTCGCGCCATGCGTCAAGCCTTGCGGCAAGCGATGGGTCTTGCAGCGCCAAAATCCCCGCCGCCATCAGCCCGGCATTGGCAGCCCCCGCAGCGCCAATGGCCATGGTGGCCACCGGAAAGCCCTTGGGCATCTGCAAAATCGAATAAAGACTGTCGACGCCCGACAGTGCCTTGGTCAAAACCGGCACGCCGATCACCGGCACGCGGGTTTTGCTGGCCATCATGCCGGGCAAATGCGCAGCCCCGCCTGCGCCTGCGATAATCACCTGCAGCCGACCCGCTGCGGCCTTGCCATAAGCCCAAAGCCGATCTGGCGTGCGATGCGCCGAGACGATCTTGGTTTCATAAGAAATGCCCAGCTGATCCAAAATCAGCGCGGCTTCTTTCATCGTTGGCCAATCCGATTGGCTTCCCATGATGATCCCGACATCGACCTTCATATCGCTCTCCGCGTTGTTCTTGGCCCGTGTCATATCGAAAAGGGCCGCAGAGGCAAGGAAAAGCAGGGATTCAGGCGATGATATTGGGGATCAGCTTGTCTTCGATGCGGGTGATCTGGTCTTTCAGCGCCAGCTTTTGCTTTTTCAGCCGCCGTAAGGTCAGCACATCGGGCCGGCCCAAGGTTTCCAGCGCATGCACGGCCTCGTCCAGATCGCGATGCTCGCGCTGAAGCACAGCCAGCTTCACGCGCAGCAGATCGTCAAAGTTCATTTCGGGCGAGGCATTCATAGCGAAGGGGATCCAGTCTTGCTGTCAGTTTGCAGGATACAGTGATTCGCCCCCCGCGTGGGTAAAATTCGCACGGTAATTGATGTTTTTCTTGCAATTGCTTGCTCTTGCGGTCGCGCGGGCCTGCCCCCATATTTGGAACACGGGTGCCGCAGCATGGGCCCGCATATGTCGCTTTTTGAAAGGACATCGTTATGACGAAACTTACCTTTGGGGCGCATCCCTTTCTTTTGGGCTTTGAACAGCTTGAACGTCTGGTCGAGCGCACTGCAAAAACCGCTTCGGAAGGCTATCCGCCGTTTAACATCGAGGCGACTTCGGACCACACCTACCGCATCACTTTGGCCGTGGCGGGGTTTCGCGACGAAGATCTGTCGATCACGGTCGAAGATCGGCAATTGGTGGTGCGCGGCCGTCAAGGCGAAGACACCAGTGACCGCGTTTTCCTGCATCGCGGCATTGCGGCGCGGGCATTTCAGCGCTCTTTCGTGTTGGCGGATGGGGTCGAGGTGGCAGGGGCCGATCTGGATCACGGCTTGTTGCACATAGATCTGCGCCGCTCTTTGCCCGATACCATCGTTCAGACCATTCACATTGGCCGGAAATAGGAGGCTATGATGAACGTCGCATATGATGCTTTGCCCGCAGGTGCCGACCGCATCGTTTATGTCCGCCCTGTCGCCGTTTCTGGCCTGCCCGAAGAGCTGAAAGTAAAAATGGCCGGTGCGACAACCGTCTATTCTGTCCACAGCCAAGATGGCGAGCCTTTGGCATTGGTGGCCAATCGCGATTTGGCCTTCAGCCTTGCGCGTCAGAACGACTTTGCCCCCGTCAACGCGCATTAGTGCGGGGCTGTCGGCCTATAACTTTGGTTGCACTAAGGGCTTTGGCCCTGCTGGTTTATAGACAGCCCCCGTGGCCACGGCCTAGGGGCTGGCGCTAGAAGCCAAGTTTTCTCGCGTCGCATCAAGGATATAGACCGATGACCAAATCTTACTCTGCGTTGCAAATTGCCCTGCATTGGGCGATTGCTGTGCTTATTGCCGCAAATTACCTGATCAGCGACGACATGGAGCGCGATTTTGACGCCGCTCTGGGTGGGGCGGCGGTCAGTGATTGGACCGCCAGCTTTCATGTCTGGGTTGGGGTGTCTGTGCTGGTGCTGGCCTTGCTGCGGCTTTTGGTGCGGCAGATGTCAGGCGGTTGGCACGAGGTGGCCACCACTCTGGCCGACAAAGCCGCGCTTTGGGGTCACCGTGCGCTTTATGCGCTGATGGTTTTGGTGCCAACGTTGGGGGTGATCGCTTGGTTTGGCGGTATCGCGATTTCGGGTGACCTGCATGTGATCGCGATGAATGCGATGATGCTGCTGGTGCTGGGCCATTCGGCGATGGCGCTTTATCATCAGTTTGTGGTCAAAGACGGCTTGCTGTTGAAGATGATGCGCCCGCGCTAAGGGGTTTGGGCCGCCCGCAAGCGGCCCAAAGCTCTATTCCTGTTCGGCCAGAAAACGCTCGGCATCCAAGGCCGCCATGCAGCCCATGCCGGCGCTGGTGACGGCTTGGCGGTAGATGTGATCGGTCAAATCACCGGCCGCAAAGACGCCCGCAATCGCGGTGCGGGTCGATCCGGCTTCGACCTGCACATAGCCGCCCGAATGCAGCGGCAGTTGGTCTTTCACCAGTTCCGAGGCTGGCGCGTGGCCGATGGCGACAAAGAACCCCTCGCAAGGCACGATCTTTTCTTCGCCCGTCAGCAGGTTGCGCGTCCTGACACCCGTCACCCCCAAGGGGGATTCGGTGCCGACCACCTCGGTGACTTCACTGTTCCACAGCATCTCGATCTTGGGGTGCTTGAACAAACGGTCCTGCATGATCTTTTCGGCCCGCAGCGTGTCGCGGCGGTGAATAAGCGTCACTTTCGAGGCAAAGTTGGTCAGAAACAGCGCCTCTTCCACCGCGGTATTGCCGCCGCCGATCACGGCGATTTCGCGGCCGCGATAGAAAAAGCCATCACAGGTGGCGCAGGCCGAAACGCCAAAGCCCTTGAACTTTTCCTCGGATGGCAGGCCCAGCCATTTCGCTTGCGCGCCCGTAGCCAAGATCACGGCATCCGCGGTGTAGGTGGTGCCAGAATCGGCCTGTGCCACAAAGGGCCGCGCGCTCAGATCCAGGCTGGTGATGTAATCGCTGATCACTTCGGCGCCCATCGCCTCGGCATGGGCCTGCATGTTCACCATCAGATCGGGGCCCTGAATATGCTTTTCGCCGGGCCAGTTTTCGACCTCGGTCGTGATGGTCAACTGACCGCCGGGCTGCAAGCCTTGCACCAAGATCGGCTGCAACATCGCGCGGGCCGAATAGACCGCCGCCGTATAGCCCGCAGGCCCCGAGCCGATAATCAGAACTTTGGTGTGACGGGTCTGGGTCATGGCGCTCTCCGATATCTGTTTGCACTGATATAAGCGCTGCGATCCAGCGGGGGAAGCCCTGCAAAGCAAGCCCGCTGCGGCGATAGGACGCTGAAGTTTTGCAAAGATTTTCGACAGCCCACGAAAGAATATTGCGCAAATCTGGGGTTGGGCCTAGATAAAGGGTCAGAAAAGGGGAAACCAAATGGCCGGAAATAAGCTTGATCCGATCGACCGCCGCATTCTTGCAGAATTGCAGGCGGACGGGCGGATGACCAACGTCGAGCTTGCCAGCCGTGTTGGCATCTCGGCCCCGCCCTGCCTGCGCCGTGTCCGCACGCTGGAAGAGGCCGGCTACATCAAAGGCTATCACGCCGATATCGACAGCCGCGAGATGGGCTTTGAGGTGCAGGTTTTTGCGATGGTGCGGCTGCAAAGCCAAGCCGAAGCAGATCTGTCGACCTTTGAGGCGCGCTGCCGCGCTTGGCCCTTGGTGCGCGAATGCCATATGCTGAACGGCGAGATCGACTTTATCCTGAAATGCGTCGCCCCCGATCTTTCCAGCTTTCAGGCATTTTTGACCGAGCATCTGCTGAAGGCCGAGAATGTTGCCAATGTGAAAACCTCACTGGTGATCCGCTGCGCCAAAGATCAACCTGGTCTGCCCTTCGAGGTGCTGGAAGAGCGTCTGGCCAAGCAGGCCTAAACGCCGCAGGAGCCTAAAACGTTAAGGCGGCCCCTATGGTGCAGAGAACACCAGGGCCGCCTTAACCAAGCATTACCATGTTGCACCAAGCAGAGAGCCATCTTCGGCAGAAGCGGTCTTACCATATGGCTTGGCAGCTGTTTTCACAGAGGGACATCTGTGGCTTAAACATGGCGAAAAAACGCCGCTCTGTCAAAGTTTATTCATATTTGCCTTATTTGTGAGGACGGTCGCTGCTCTTAGGCGCGATTGTTTT
This sequence comes from Cypionkella sp., assembly GCF_036782355.1. NCBI lineage: Bacteria > Pseudomonadati > Pseudomonadota > Alphaproteobacteria > Rhodobacterales > Paracoccaceae > Cypionkella > Cypionkella sp. Next base: position 50,765 of record NZ_DAIPZF010000018.1, on the reverse strand, counting down.
CCCCTGTGCGACAGTGTCAGCGCTTTGTGGTCTAGGCTTTGGTGAAAATGAAAAAAGGCCGGACAAAGTCCGGCCATTTTTATGCGAATCAGAACATGTTTAGCGCGCGGCAAGCGCGGTGGATTTTGGCGCCGCAATCGCCTTCATCGCCTCGGGGCGGCGGCGCTGGCCGCGGGTCCAAGGCAGAGCAACCTGAGGTTCAGCGCTTGCAGCGATTGCGGATTTCATCCAGCGGCGTTCTTTTTTCATGGCCTATTCCTTTCGGACCCAAATGCTTCGTTAGGGCTAATATCGCTGGGCAATGCGGCAGCGATTGGACCGAAATCGCAAAAACTGCAAAAGATGGGATCGCGGATTTTGGCAAATTATGGCGGGTCTGCCCAAATTAAAGCTGGGCATTTCCCTCAATTATCGGCGGTCTTGGAAACAATCAGCGCCAGTGTTGCGCCAAGCGTTTAAATCCTGCGGCAAATCTGCGGCAAAGCCTGTCAGGTTTCTGCCCAGATTACAGCCGGATCACCGAGATCAACCGGCCATAGTCGGCCTCGCCTGCATGGGTGGTGCGGCGGTAGGAATAGAATCGCTCGGGATCGGAGTAAGTGCAATGGCGCGTCCAGTCCGCTTGTCCCACCCCCGCCGCACGCAACCGCCACAGGCCATAGCTTGGCAGATCAAACTGCATCTTGTTGCCGCTGCCTTGGGCGAAAAAGCGGCGGGTCTCGGGGTCGTCGTCGGTAAAGCTTTCAAAAAACTCTGGCCCGACCTCATAGGCGGCTTGGCTGATGCAGGGGCCGATCACCGCTGCAATGTTTTGCCGCTGCGCGCCCAAAGCCTGCATGGCGGCAAGCGTTGCCTCAAGCACCCCGTCCTTTGCGCCGCGCCATCCGGCATGGGCGGCGCCAATCACACCGGCGCGCGCATCGGCAAACAGCACCGGCTGGCAGTCTGCGGTCAGGATCGACAGCGCCACGCCTTTGGTCGCCGTGACCATTGCATCCGCCTGCGGCCTTATCGCCAGCGGTCCCGTCACGGTCAGCACATCGGCCGAATGCACCTGATGCACGCCGATCAGATGATCCAACGGCACCGCCATCGCCTCGGCCACCCGTTTGCGGTTGATGCTAACAATATCGGCCTGATCGCTTGACCCCGCGCCACAGTTCAGCCCCGCAAAAATGCCCGACGAGGCCCCACCCCTGCGGGTGAAAAAGCCGTGTTTTGGGGTCAGGGTGGGCGAGGTGATTAGGTCCAGCATCATGCAAATCCGGCAGGAGGAGGGGCGCCTTGTGGAAACAGCGCCAGCGCTTTGAACAGGTTCCCCATTTCTTCAGGCGCGGTCAAGCGGCGCGTGGCGGCTTGGTGCGCATCTGCCGCCGTGCCGGTCAGCCCGCGCGCCAATTGCGCCGCGCGCTGGTGCAGGCCAAGCGCCGTCAAAAGCGCGCCTTGGGTGGTATAGGCATGGGCGCAAACTGCCGCGCGGGCCAAGGCCTCAAAGTCGACATGTGCGGTCAAATCGGCCTCGCCCGGCGCGGCCATGGGGTCGCAAAACTGATGCGCCCGCAGCGCCTGAAACGTATCGCCCTGCGAGATCCAGCCGCCGTAATCAATCACCAAAGCCAGCCCGCCCTGCGCCGAAATCCGCGCCGAGATCGCGTCGATAATCGCAGGGGCTGCGGGGCAAATCTCGACCACCGTGCCGGGGGGCGTCTCTTGCAGCCGGTGCGCAAGCGCTGCCACCGCCACCGCGGCTCCGCGGCCAAAGGCCAAGACGCCCTCGCGCGCGCCGATCATGGTTTCAGCCCAGCCCGCACCCTCCCGGCTGAATTGGCGAATGGGCAGGGCATCAAAAAACTCATTGGCCAGCAGCAGCAGCGGTGCCTGCGGCAGATCTTCGGTGCGGTCATACCAAGTCACGCGATAGCCTGCCAAAGTCTTGCGCTGCACCGCGCGCAGGCTGGCCGAGGCTTCGACCAGACAGATATTGGCGGCGGCATGAAACCCCGGCACCTTGGCCGTGGCGCGCAAGACATCGGCCATCAAAGTGCCGCGCCCGGGGCCAAGTTCGGCCAGCGTAAAGGCCGAGGGCGCGCCTTGATCAAGCCAGCCTTGCGCCAAGCACAGGCCCAAAAGCTCGCCAAACATCTGGCTGATCTCGGGGGCGGTGATGAAATCGCCCTGCGCGCCAAAGGGGTCACGGGTGGCGTAATAGCCATGCAGCGGGTGCAACAGGCAATCGGCCATGTAATCGGCAAGGCTGATCGGGCCGCTGGCTTCGATTCTTTGCAGCAAAAGGCGCGCCAGTGGCGTCATCCGCGTTTGGCCCGCAGCACAAACCACAGCCCGACCACAAACATCGGCAGGGTCAAGATCTGCCCCATGGTCAGCCCATAGCCTGCCATCTGCCACGCAAGGCCCAAGGGGTTGCCATCAGAGACAAACTGCGCGTCAGGCTGGCGCACGAATTCGACCAAGAAGCGCGCGCAGGCATAGCCGATAAAGAACAGCCCCGCGATCCTGCCAGGAAAATGCAGCCAATTGCGCCGCCAGATCAGCCAAGACAGCACCAAAAGCAGCAGCAAGCCTTCAAGTGCGGCCTCGTAAAGCTGGCTTGGGTGGCGGGCGCAGACCGTCAGCACGCCGGCGCAGGTCTGCGCAGCCTCGCCCGGAAAAGCGACGCCCCAAGGCAGATCGGTCGGGCGGCCCCACAGCTCTGCGTTGATGAAATTGGCGATCCGGCCCAGCAACAGCCCAATCGGCGCGACAGCCGCCATCAGATCGGCCAAGGGCAGCATAGAGATGCGGTGGCGTTTACAAAACCAAACCCCTGCGACCACCACACCCAGAAAGCCGCCGTGAAAAGACATGCCGCCCTCCCAAACCCGCAGCACCTGCAAAGGGTTCGACAGGAAATGATCGGGTTGATAAAACAGCCCATAGCCCAGCCGCCCGCCCAGGATCACCCCCAAGATCACCCAAGTCAGCAGGTTTTCAACCGTCTCGGCCGCCATCGGTGGCGCTTTTGCCCAAAGCCGCGGCGTGCGGATCATCTTGACGATCAGCTGCCAGCCCAGCAGCAACCCCGCGATATAGGCCAAGGCATACCAGCGCAGCGCAAAGGTAACGGGCCCCAGATGCAGGGTGAAAATCTCGGGCGAAATATTGGGGAAGGCGATATAAGACATCTGCGCGCTCGCATTTGGGATCGCCTGTCTTGTCATGCCTTGGCGCGGGCTTGTCAACAAAGCCCTCCTTGCGCGCAAAGCCCGCGCGCCCCATATTAGGCAAAAGCGAAAGGAGGCCCAAATGACGGCCGGAAACAAACTTTTTGACGATATGTCCAAGCTGATGACCAATGCGATGGGCGTGGCACAGGGTGCAAAAACCGAAGCAGAGACCGCGATGAAGGGCTTTGTCGACCGCTGGCTTGCGGATCGCGATTTTGTGACCCGCGAAGAATTCGACGCAGTGCGGCTGATGGCGCAAAAGGCGCGCGAAGAAAACGCAGCGCTCGCGGCTCGCATTGCGGCATTGGAAGCCAAGGCCTAAGCCAGTTTTGCTGCCTGCTCGATAAAGTCTTGGTAGCGCGGGTCGTCTTCGGCCCGCCCACCTGCCTTTTCGACAATGGCGCGAATGTGGTCGGCGCAGCACAGCGCATGCAGCCGTGCAACATCGGGCAGCGCCATGGCACGGGCATATTCGGCCTGAAACGCATCGGCATAACGAAAGGCCGAGGTATCGACCTCGGTTCCCGCCTCGGCGGCGTCAAAATATTTTTCGGTATAGCGATCATTCAAAGCCACTGGCGATAGCGTGCCAGCCTTGAGGCTAAAACTTTCAGCCGAGCGCAGGGTGTAATGGTTGATCTGCGCCACCTTATGGGTAACATGGCTGGGCGGCAGGACGGTCATATGGCTTTTCAGCGGGCTCCAGCGGGTCAGGCGGCGGCCTTCGCTATTGACCCAAGCCATGCCAGAATCGCCCCAAGCCTTGCCGAAATTGGCCAGATCAATCTGACAGGGCGTGTGTTCGGTCAGCTTGCCAAAGCGGCGCGGCATGCGGAAAATAGATTTCACAAAGCGCGAGACATAGGCGTTGCGCGGGCAGGCATAGACGAATTGCCGATGCACCGGACGATCTTCAAAGCTTTTGACTCCCGAGGTGCCAAACACCCGCCAATTGATCGACATGCCGACATAGGCGGGGTCTTTGCCGCTGTCGATCAGATCGGGCAACAGGCCTTTGCCGCGATGAATTACTAGAAATTCATCAACATCGCAGATCAGCAGCCATTCCGCACGGCGCACCACGCGCAACTCCATCGCGGCGGCAAGTTTGGCGCGGGTGATGCGCGCGCCCGCGGGCAGATCATGGCGCAGATGATGCACCCAGCCCGCGGCCTCGAGCGCATCCAGCAGTTCTGGCGAGCGATCGGTGCAATTGTTGGTGACAACGGCCACATTGGCAAAGCCCAGCATCCGGTACCAGGTCACCCATTCCACCAAAAAAGCCCCTTCGTTACGCATCGAGGCCAAAACTGTCGTCCGCACCAAGTCACCCTTTCACATTCACGCCCTGTTATCCGCAATCAAGGAATCTGTGTAAAGTCGAATGGGTTAACAGAACAAAACTACAGCCCTTGGTTGAGCGGCTTGCCATTCGTGCGGCCAAGCGGCATTTTGCGGGCGAACAGGCAGGGATGCGCATGAAACTTTTTGTAGGCCTTGGCAATCCCGGGGCGAAATACGCGGGCAACCGGCATAACATCGGCTTTATGGCCTTGGACCGGATTGCCGAAGATCACGGCTTTGGGCCTTGGCGGCGCGGCTATCAGGGCATGGTCAGCGAAGGCAGGCTGGGGTCGGAAAAGCTGGTTCTGCTGAAACCCGAGACCTTTATGAACCTGTCAGGCCAATCGGTGCGCGCGGCGGTTGATTTCTTTAAAGTCGAGCTGGCCGATATCGTGGTGTTTCACGACGAGTTGGATCTTGCCCCCGGTAAATGTCGGGTCAAACAGGGCGGTGGCCATGCGGGGCACAATGGCTTGCGCTCGATCCATGCGCATCTGGGCGAGGCTTATGGCCGCGTGCGGCTTGGCATTGGTCATCCGGGGCATAAGGATGCGGTGGCCAATTATGTGCTGAATGATTTCGCCAAGGCCGATCAGATCTGGCTGGAGGATCTGTTGCGCGGCATCTCGGATGGCGCGCAGGCCTTGGCCGCAGGCGATGGCGCCAAGTTCATGACAGCGGTGGCGCTGCGCACCAATCCGCCCCGAGCCTCGACCGGCACGGAAAAGCCTGCAAGCGCTGCGCCCAAGCTGGCGAAAGAGCCGAAATCAAAGCCCACCGCCGCAGCAACCCCCGCCCCCGAAGCAGCCGCAGACCCGCAAACCGCCTTGGCCAAGTTGAAAGACTTCTTCCGCTAAGCCGCCGCAGCAGATAGAAGACCGCATGGCCATTACCCTTACCTCGCTTTCCGACCTTGCCGCGCATGGCTTTGATGACATCATCGACGCCCGCGCGCCTGCGGAATATGCCGAAGATCATCTGCCCAATGCGATCAGCCTGCCGGTGTTGAACGACGCCCAGCGCGCCGAGGTCGGCACGATCTACAAACAGGTCAATCCCTTTACCGCGCGCAAACTGGGCGCGGCGCTGGTGGCGCAGAATGTGGCGACACATCTGCAAACCGTGCTGGCCGACAAGCCGGGTGGCTGGCGGCCCTTGGTCTATTGCTGGCGTGGTGGGCAACGTTCGGGGTCTTTTGCGCTGATCCTGTCGCAGGTCGGCTGGCGGGTGGAAACCATCGCGGGCGGCTATAAGGCGTGGCGCGCGCTGGTGGTCAAGGCGCTTTACGACACGCCTTTTCCCTGCCCTGTGGTGGTGCTGGATGGCAATACCGGATCGGCCAAGACCGAAATTCTGAACCTGCTGCCCGCACGCGGCGTGCAGGTGCTGGATCTAGAGGGCCTGGCCAATCATCGCGGCTCGCTTTTTGGGGCGATGGGGCCGCAGCCCAGCCAAAAGGCCTTTGATTGCGCGCTGGCGATGGCGATTTCTCGGCTGGATCCGGCGCGGCCGGTGGTGATCGAGGCCGAAAGCTCGAAGGTGGGCAATGTCAGCCTGCCGCCCGAGATTTGGAAGGCGATGCGCGCGGCCCCAAGGCTTGCGATTGTCACGCCGCTGCGGGCGCGGGCGCAGTATCTGGTGCGCGCCTATGCCGATATGGTGGCGGATGGGCCGCGTCTGGCGGCGGTGATAGATCGGCTGCGGCCTGTGCATTCCGCCGAGCAGATCGCGCTTTGGCAGGCACAGGCGCTGGCGGGCGATTTTGCCACTCTGGCCGAAGGGCTGATGCAGCAGCATTACGACCCGCGCTATAATCGGCATCGCGAACGGATGGATGCAAGTTATGAGGATGTCACGGCCGAGGGTTTGGCGCCAGACGACCTGACGCGGCTGGCCGATCAGATTGCCGCGCGCGTGCTGCAAGGGTGATCTAAAGGTGCGGCTGCGCCGCAAGTTTGGTCCTCACCGTCCGGCTGCGCCGGATCGGTTCAGGCTGGCGCGCGGGGCGGGCGTCAGGTCAGGGTGATCCGCGCGGTGCCGGTTGTAAGCGCACCGATGATCGCGGCCTGATATCCAAGCGCGTGCAGCTGCGGCAGCAGCGCGTCGGCTGCCGCGCGGGGCAGGGCGGCCAACAGACCGCCTGCGGTTTGCGGATCATAAAGCAGCGCTTTTAGCGGGCTATCTGCGCCTGACACCCGGCCAATCGTTGCCGCGCGATTGGCAGGCGCGAGGCTGGAGGCCACGCCCAAAGCTGCCAGCTCTTGCGCGCCTTTGAGCAGCGGAATGCGGTCGGCATGAACCTCGGCTGCAAGGTTTGAGGCGTCAAGGATTTCCAGCAGATGCCCCGCCAGCCCAAAGCCGGTGACATCTGTCATCGCATGGGCAAAGGGCGCCAGCAAAGCGCTGGCTGGGCCATTGGAGAGGCACATCTGCGCCAGCGTTTGCGCCACGGCCTCGCCCAAAAGCATCTGCGGCAGGCGCTGCATCGCCATTTCTGCCGCCATCACCGTGCCCGCGCCAATTGGTTTGGTGAGCAAAAGCACATCGCCCGCCTGCGCGCCGCCTTTGGCAATGGCGCGCGCGGCAAGGCCTGTGACGGAAAAGCCGATGGTCAACTCGGCCCCGATCGAGCTGTGGCCACCGACGATATCTGCACCGGCCGCGGTAAAGACCTCGGCTGCGGCGGCCATGATCTCGGCCAGCATCTCGCCACCCTTGGCAGAAGAGAGCGGCGGCAAGGTGATCTGCGCCAGCGCCACCTGCGGCTTGGCCCCCATTGCCCAGACATCGCCCAAAGCATGCAGCGCCGCGATCCGTGCCATCAGCCGCGCGTCTTGGGTAAAGGCGCGCAGATGGTCGGTGGTCAGCACTTGCACCCCGTTGGAGGTGGCCAAAATCGCCGCGTCATCACCGCGCCCGGACAGCACCTCGGGGCGCTGAGGCGCGGGCACCGCCGCCAAGGCTGCCGCCAAATCTGCCGCCCCCAGCTTGGCACCGCAGCCGCCACAAAGCGGCTTGGGGCCCATCGCCTCGTCCAGGCCCAAGGCCGCCTCGCTGGGCAGATCGCGCGGCATCGGCGGGTAGTCGGCAAATTTCTGCATAAAGGTGCGGTCGATGCGGTCTTTCCACTGCCAAAGCCAACCGCCATCCAGCGGCAGGCCCCATTTGTCGGCCACAGCCCCGCGCCCGCCTGTCGAGATCAGCTTGAGGTAATCGCGCTGCGGCGCGTAGCGGCGCATCCGCCCGCCCGAGAGGGCTGCGCGCAGATTGGCCAGCAAAACCGGCGCCTCGCGCACGGCATAGACCCCCGCCTTGGGCCGTGGTGCAAAGCCCAGATGCGCGCAATCGCCTGCGGCAAAAATCGCAGGATCCGAGCTTTGCAGCGTCGGCCCCACAGTGACAAAGCCGTGGTGGGTGTCGACCCCGATTTGCGCCAGCCAGTCTTGCGCCCGCCCCCCCGCCACCGCCAAGGTGAAATCCGAGGCCAAGCGCCGCCCGTCTTTCAGCAGCACCGCATCGGCCTCGATCGCCACAGGTTCGGCCCCGGTGATCAGCGCCACCCCGGCCTGCGCCAAATGCTGCAACAAGGCCTTGCGCGCGCCGCGCCCGATCAGCGGCAGCGCACTGGCCCCGCGCTGCACCAGCGTGACCTTGCCGCGCCCGCCCAAGCGATAGGCCGAGGCCAGCGCCAGCTCGACCCCGCCGACGCCCGCGCCAATCACCACGACTTGCGGGCTTGGCAGATCGCGGGCGACAAAGCTGGCCCAGCGTTCGGCATAATCACCCAAGGGCTTGGCCGCGATGCCATGCGCGTCATAGCCCGCGACCTGCGGCAGATCAGATCCGATGCCGATATCAAGGCTTGCGACATCATAAGACAGCGACGGGCGGTTTTGCAAAATCACCTGCCGCGTGTTGCGGTCCAGCCCGATCACCCGATCCAGGATCACCCGCGCGCCGGCAAAGCGCGCCAGCCGCACAAGGTCGATCATAATCTCGTCGCGGCTGTAATGGCCTGCAATATGTCCGGGCAGCATGCCGGTATAGGGCGCCACGGGTCCGGGGTTGATCACCGTCACCCGCACGCCTGCCAAGGGCTGCATCGCCCACATCCGCAGCACCAAAGCATGGGCATGGCCGCCCCCGATCAGCACCAGATCTTTGACTATGGGATAATCGTTGCGCATCTTGCCCTCATTCTGACTGCAATCTTAACGGGGGCGGGCTGTAAAGACCATGGCATTCCCCTGCGTCTTTCAGTTGCAGCAGGGGCCGGCAGCGCCTAGGTTTCGCGCCATGAACACCCGCCAACAGCTTCGTTTAACCCAGACCCAGCGGCTTGCCCTGAACACCAGTCTGCAAAGTTCGATTGCGGTGCTGCGGATGGATGCCTCTGGCCTGACCCGCTATCTTGAGGAACAGGCCGCCGAGAACCCCTATCTGCGGCTTGGCCCCGCGCCAGAGCCGCAGGATTGGTTGCCGCGCTGGTCTGGGGTGTTTTCGGGCCAAGGTTTGGGGGCTGCGGCCGAGCTTGCCACTGCGGCACCCAGCCTGATTGCGCATGTGCTGGCGCAGATCGAGGCGCTGGATCTGCCGCCTGCGCAACGCCCCATCGCGCTTGCGCTGGTCGAGGCACTCGAGCCTTCGGGCTGGCTTGGCAGCCGGCCTGCTGCCATCGCGCAAGACCTGCGCCGCCCGCTGGCCGAGATCGAAGCCGTGCTGGCACGGTTGCAGCAGCTGGAACCTGCTGGCCTTTTCGCCCGCAGCCTGTCGGAATGCCTGCTTTTGCAAGCCAAGGATGCTGGCGTCTTCAGCGAGGCGATGGAGCGCGTGCTGCAAAACCTAGAGCTGCTGGCCAGTGGCGATCTTGCGCGGCTGGCTCGCCATGCCAAATTGAGCGAGCCGCAGATCCGCAGTTGCCTTGCCGCGATCCGCAGCATGAACCCCAAGCCTGGAGCCGATTTTGCCGCCGATGGCCCAAGCCAGCGCCGCCCGCCTGATCTGCTGGTCGCGCGCGTGGCCACGGGCTGGTCGGTGACACTGAACGGAGCCTCATTGCCCAGCTTGCAGGTTGATGCCAGCGCTTCGGGCAGCGCCGCCGCCCTCAGCGCCGCGCGCGCCGTCGCCCATATGGTGCAGGCCCGCAATACCACGCTTTTGCTGGCCGGCCGCGAGATCGTACAACGCCAGCAAGAAGCGCTGCGGCTTGGCCCAACCGCGCTTGCGCCGATGAGCATGGCCGATCTGGCCGAGGCTTTGATGCTGCACGACAGCACCATCAGCCGCGTCGTGGCGGGCGCAAGTCTGGACACGCCGCATGGCACTTGGTGGCTGCGCAGCCTGTTCAGTCAGGCGCTGGGCGGCTCAGAGTCGGGGGGAGCTGTGGTTTCAGGTGCGGCCCTGCGCGCGCGCCTGTCGTTGCTGATCGGCGCCGAGCTGCGTCATGCGCCCCTGTCGGATGCCGCTTTGGTTTTGGCGCTTGCGCAAAGCACCGGCGTCACGCTGGCCCGCCGCACCATCACCAAATATCGCGAAACGCTGGGCATTCCCGCAGCATACCGCCGCAAACGTCAATTGCTGCCGCCTTTAGGCGAAAAAGGTCGCTCTAAGGGCTGACGCCAACGCTGCCGCGCGCTATCTGCCAGCTGCAACAAAACGAGAGCGCAGCATGGCCTATTTTCTTGGCGTCGATACCGGCGGCACCTATACCGATGCGGTGATCGTGGATGAGGCTGCCGATCGCGTCATCGGCTCGGCCAAATCGCTGACCACGCGCGGGGATCTGGCGCTGGGCATTGGCCGTGCGGTCGATGCCGCGCTGGCAGAATCGGGGGTTAGCGCTGCCGAGGTGGCGCTGGTCTCGCTCTCGACCACGCTGGCCACCAATGCGCTGGTCGAAGGCCAAGGCGGCCGCGTCGCGCTGATCTTTGTGGGTTTTGACGCCGATGATCTCGACCGCGGCGGTCTGACCGAGGCGCTGAAAGGCGATCCGGTGGTGCGCATCGCTGGCGGCCACAGCCATGCCGGCACCGAGGCCGCCCCGCTTGATCTGGCCGCCCTCGAGATCCAGCTGCGCGCGCTTGGTCCCGAGGTGATGGGCTTTGCCGTCGCCGCCCGCTTTGCCACCCGCAACCCCGCGCATGAAATCACCATCCGCGATCTGATTCGCCGGGTCACCGCGCGGCCTGTGACCTGCTCGCATGAACTTTCCGCCCAGCTCAATGGCCCCAAACGCGCGCTGACGGCGGTGCTGAACGCGCGGCTGATCGGGATGATCGACCGTCTGGTTGCCGCTTGTGAAAGCCATCTGGCGGCCAGTGGCATTCAGGCGCCGCTGATGGTGGTGCGCGGCGATGGCGCGCTAATCTCTGCCGCCATGGTGCGTGAACGCCCGATCGAGACCATCCTGTCAGGCCCCGCCGCCAGCATCGTTGGCGCACGCTGGCTAACCGGGGCAAGCGACGCGCTGGTTTCTGACATCGGCGGCACCACCACCGATGTTGCCCTGCTGCGCGATGGCCTGCCCGAGATCGACCCGCAAGGCGCGCGCGTTGGCGGCTTTCGCACCATGGTCGAGGCGGTGGCGATGCGCACCACTGGCCTTGGCGGCGACAGCGAGGTGCATCTGAAAACCGAAGGCCTCACCGGCGGGCTGCGGCTGGGTCCGCGCCGCCTGATCCCCGTGGCGCTTTTGGCCCAACAACACCCAAGCCTTGTGCATGCAGCACTCGACCGCGCCCTTGCCACCGAAACCGCAGGCGAATTCGACGGCCGCTTTGTGGTGCCGATGGCAGGACAAACCGGCGGTCTCACCCCGCGCGAGGCCACGGTTCTGGCGCGAATCACCGCCCCGATGCCGATGGCGCAGGCCCTGACCACAAGGCTTGAGGTCGCAGCCCTAGAGCGGCTTGTCGCCCGTGGCCTTGTGATGATCGCAGGGGTGACCCCCTCTGATGCCAGCCATGTTGCAGGCGGGCTGACGGCTTGGGACACCACGGCCGCGCAAAAGGCGCTGCGGCTTCTGGGCCGCCGCCGCAATGGCGCGGGCGAACGGTTCTCGACCGATCCCGCCGCCTTTGCCCAAGCCATCATTGATCAACTGACCCAGCAAACCGTCGATTGCCTGCTCGAAGCCGCCTTCGATGAAGACACGGCCTTCGCAGACCAATCCCCCGAAACCCTTGCCCGCCATCCGTTGACCGCAGCCGCCTTTGGCCAACATCGCGGCATCCTGCACCTCGAGGCCCGGCTTGGCGTGCCAGTGATCGGCCTTGGCGCCTCGGCGCCCAGCTATTACGGCGCGGTGGGGGCGCGGCTGAACTGCCAGATGATCTTGCCCGAGCATGCAGGCGTGGCCAATGCCATCGGCGCAGTGGTCGGCCAAATCAGCCAACGCGCTTCGGTCATCGTCACCAGCCCCTCCGAGGGCCGCTTCACCGTGCATTTCGCCGAAGGCCTGCAACAGTTCTCCAGCCGCGCCGCAGCCCTCGCCGCCGCCGAAACCGCGATGACGCTCGAAGCCAGCACGCGCGCGCGTGCCGCAGGCGCCGAAGACCTGCGCCTGACCACCGCCGCCCAAATCCGCGAGGCCGAGGTCGAAGGCAGTCCGATGTTCATCGAAGCCACCGTCACCGCCACCGCATCCGGCCGCCCCCGTGTGGCCCATCCGCGCGAGGCTGCCGCTTCATCTGTCTAAAAATATCCTCGGGGGGTGGCTTTGCTTGCAAAGCCAGAGGGGGGCAGACAGCCCCCCTTGCGCGGCCAATCACGATTTGCGCACTTTCCCTCTTGACGCTCCCCGCCGCCTAAACTACCCACCGCGCCAGTGGCGAGGTAGCTCAGTTGGTTAGAGCATACGACTCATAATCGTAGGGTCGAGAGTTCAAGTCTCTCTCTCGCCACCAACATTCCAAATGTTGAACGCAAAAGCCGCAGCGGGTTATCCGCTGCGGGCTTTGGCGCATCCTGACATAGGGCTGGGTCGTGCGTTTTCTGCCTCTGTTTTGCGCAACGCCTGCAAAAGCTGCCCCCAAATTCCCCGCCGTCGCAAAACCACCACCCGCGACAGCGCCGCAGGCTTCCGCTTGTCGCGCGCAGGCAGAGACTGGTGTCAGCGCCGGATCACGGCCAAACAGCCCGAGGATAAGATGGATCAGCCTGACATCGCAGCCCGCATCGCCGCAGCCAAAACTGTGGTGGAGACCTATCTGACCTTATCGATGATCCCCGATCCCGTCGCTGCATCAGCCTATCTTGCCCCCGATTTTGAGCTGATCTTCACCGGCGGTCGCCGCATGGCAGGCCCCACCGAATCTGCGGCCTTCAATGCCAAGCGCTATCTTTGGGTGAAAAAGCGGTTTTTGCGCACCGATGCAGCCTATGATCCCGACAGCGGCACAGTGCATGTCTATAACACCGGCTATCTCTATGGCCTTTGGCCCGATGGCGTGGCGTTTGAAACCAACCGCTATCTTGATAAATTCGAGCTGCGCGACGGCAAGATCCTGCGCTGTGATGTCTGGAACGACAGCGCCGAAGTTCTGCTGCACAAGGCCGGTTTGGCAGAGGCTGCGTTATGAGCGGTCTTGCCGATCATGGCCGCTACGCCTATCGCCCGATCTCCAATCGTCCCGATTACTCTTGGCCAAATGGCCAACGCCTTGCCGTCTATATTGGCCTGAACCTCGAGCATTTTGCCTTTGGCGAGGGGCTTGGTGCCGAACTGGCCCCGGGCGGCCCTGCGCCCGATGTGTTGAACTATGCGTGGCGCGATTATGGCAACCGCGTCGGCGCTTGGCGGCTGCGCGATTTGTTTGACGCCTTGGATCTGCCGGTCAGCCTGCTCGCCAACAGCGCGCTTTATGCCTATGCGCCCGAGCTGATGGCGGCCTTTCGCGCCCGTGGCGACGAGGTTGTCGGCCATGGCCGCAGCAATTCTGAGCGCCAAAGCACGCTGACAGTCGAGGCCGAGACCCGCTTGATTGCCGAGGCCACACAGATTTTGACCCAAGCCGAAGGCAAGCCGCCGCAAGGCTGGCTTTCGCCTTGGATCGCCGAAAGCGCCCAAACCCCTGATCTTTTGGTCGAGGCAGGCTATGGTTATACGCTGAATTGGTGCATGGACGATCAGCCAATCTGGATGCACACCCGCGCAGGCAGGCTTTTGGCGATTCCCTATCCGCAAGAGATCAACGACATCCCCGCCATCGTGGCGCGTAAAGATGGGGCAGCGCAATTTGCCGATATGATTATCGACAATTTTGACGAGATGCTGGCACAATCGCAAAGCCAACCCCTTGTAATGGGTATTGCGCTGCACCCCTATCTGGTTGGGCAACCCTACCGCTTGCGCCACCTACGCCGCGCCCTCTGCCATATTGCCGCGCAGCGTGATGCGATTTGGCTCACCCAAGCCGGTGCAATCCACGCCTATTGCCGCGACCAGATCCCCGATCTGATTGCCTGAAGACCGCGCCTGCCGGCCTGCCTAGCTGCCGCGATAAGTCGAATAGGCAAAGGGGCTTATCAGCAAAGGCACATGGTAATGCGCCTCTGCATCGGGGATGCCAAAACGAATGGGAATCTCATCCAAAAACAGCACATCGCCCGTCGCTTGCCCGCTGGCGCGAAGATAGTCGCCTGCGCTGAATACCAACTCATAAACCCCAACCGTCAGCGCCTCGCCCGCCAGCATCGGCGCATCGGTGCGTCCATCGGCATTGGTGGTGGTTTGCCCCAGCAGATGATGCAGGCCATCGGCAACCCGAAACAGGCTGATCTTCACCCCCGATGCAGGCTTGCCCCGCGCGGTATCCAGCACATGCGTTGTCACTCGTCCTGCCATTTTCGCCTCCATTTTCAGCAACCCTAGCCAAATCTGCTGCGCTCTGCGACCCATGCCAAGCCGGAAAGGTCTTTCTTGCAATTATTGATAAACGTTTCAGTGTTTTCAGCGTAGTCTGACGCGAATACACAGGAGCCCCACATGCAGCGCTACCCCCGCGATTTCCGTGGCCACGGCCAAAACCCGCCCGATGCCGCTTGGCCCAATGGCGCAAAAATCGCGATCTCGCTGGTGCTGAATTACGAAGAAGGCGGCGAAAACAACATCCTGCACGGCGACGGGCAGTCCGAGGCCTTTCTGTCTGACATCGCGGGCGCTGCCCCTTGGCCCAATCAGCGCCATTGGAATATGGAATCGCTTTACGATTACGGCGCGCGCGCGGGCTTTTGGCGGCTGCACCGCCTGTTTACCGGGCTGAACATTCCGGTGACGATCTACGGGGTCGCCACCGCCTTGGCGCGCAACCCCGAACAGGTTGCCGCGATGAAATCCGCAGGCTGGGAAATCGCCTCGCATGGGCTGAAATGGGTAGATCACCGCGATATGCCGCAGGCCGAAGAACGCGCCCAAATCGCCGAGGCGATCCGGCTGCATACCGAAGTGGTGGGCACCCCGCCGCGCGGCTGGTATACCGGGCGCTGCTCGCTCAATACCGTTGATTTGACGGCAGAAACCGGCCAGTTCGACTGGATCTCTGACACCTATGACGACGATCTGCCCTATTGGCGCGAGGTTGGCGCGCGCGATCAGCTGGTGATCCCCTATACGCTTGAAGCCAACGACATGCGCTTTGCCACCGCGCCGGGTTATACCGATGGCGAGCAGTTCTACACCTATCTCAAAGACAGCTTTGACACGCTTTATGCCGAAGGTGCGGCGGGCCAAGCCAAGATGTTCTCGGTCGGGCTGCATTGCCGCCTGATCGGCCGCCCCGGCAAAATCGCAGGGCTCAAGCGGTTTCTGGACTATGCCCGCAGCCACGAAGCTGTGTGGTTCCCACGCCGGATCGAGATTGCTGAACATTGGGCGAAAACCCATCCACACCAAAGGTTTGCGCGCCCCTCGCAGATGGACCGCGCGGGCTTTGTTGCCAGCTTTGGCAGCATCTTTGAACATTCCCCCTGGATCGCCGAGCGCGCCTTTGACCTTGAACTTGGCCCCGCACATGACAGCGCGCTTGGCCTGCACAATGCGCTGGCCCGCATGTTCCGCAGCGCCAGCCCAGCCGAGCGTTTGGCGGTGCTGACAGCGCACCCTGATCTTGCAGGCAAACTCGCCGCCGCCAAGCGGCTGACCGCCGAATCGACAGCCGAGCAATCCTCCGCCGCCCTCGATGCCCTAACCGATGCCGAGCGTGACCGCTTCCAAAGCCTGAACGCCGCCTATACCGCCAAACACGGCTTTCCTTTCATCATCGCGGTGCGTGACCACGACAAGGCCTCGATCCTTGCCGCCTTTGAAACCCGCATCGGCCATGACACCGTAACCGAATTCGCCACCGCCTGCGCGCAGGTCGAACGTATCGCCGAACTCCGTCTGAAAGCCCTGCTGCCATGACCCAATATTACGCCCCCACCGGTGGCCTGCCGCCGCAAACCGCGCTGATGACCGGACGCGCGGTGTTTACCGAAGCCTATGCGGTGATCCCAAAGGGCTGCTTTTCCGACATCGTGGTCAGCTATCTGCCGCATTGGCGCGAAACCCGGCTCTGGCTGATCGCCCGCCCGATGTCCGGCTTTGCCGAAACCTTCAGCCAATATGTGATGGAGGTCGCCCCCGGCGGCGGCTCCGACGCGCCCTGCGCCGAGGCAGGGGCCGAACATATCCTCTTTGTCACCGAAGGCCTCATAACCCTGACCATCGACGGCATCGGCTACGAACTGGATGCAGGCGGCTACGCCTTCATCCCGCCGCAGGCCAAATGGACCCTGCTTGCCGAAGGCCCAAGCCCCGCCCGCTTTCACTGGATCCGCAAGCTTTACGAACCCGTCGCAGGCGTGGCGCCACCACCGGCCTTTGTCACCAATGAAAAAGACATGCCGCTGAACACCATGCCCAATACCAACGGCGCCTGGGGCACCACCCGCTTTGTCGACCCCACCGACATCCGCTACGACTGCCATGTCAATATCGTCACCTTCCAACCCGGCGGCGTGATCCCCTTTGAAGAAACCCATGTCATGGAACACGGGCTTTATGTGCTCGAAGGCAAGGCCGTCTACAAACTCAACCAAGATTGGGTCGAGGTCGAGGCCGGCGATTTCATGTGGCTGCGCGCTTACTGCCCACAAGCATGCTACGCCGCAGGCCCCGGCCCCTTCCGCTATCTGCTCTACAAAGACGTCAACCGCCACGCCAGCCTGCGCGGGCCCGGCGGCTTTCGCCCCGCGCTCTAATTCATCTGTCTGAAAATATCCCACGGGGGTTCGGGGGTGTGAAACCCCCGAGGCGTCCAACAAAGGCAAGCCATGCAGATTTTAACCGAAGCCCTCACCGCCGCAGCCTTCGCCCCCTACGGCGATGTGCTTGACGCCACAGGCGATTTTCGCCTGATCAACGCAGGCCTTTGCCAGCGTCACCACGACCGCGCCCGGCTTGATTTTGGCGCCGAACTGGATGCGGCCAACCGCGCCGGCATTTCGATCTTTCAGGCCCAGCCGCGCGCGCTGCCCTACGCCTTTGATCTGATCGAGCGTCACCCCGAAGGCTCGCAAGCCTTCCTGCCGATGTCGCAGCACCCGTTTCTGGTCATCGTCGCCGACAGCCCGCAGGCCAAACCGCGCGCCTTTCTGAGCAATGGCGCGCAAGGCATCAACCTGCACCGCGGCACTTGGCACGGCGTGCTGACACCGCTGCAGGCCCCTGGCCTTTTCGCCGTGGTCGACCGCATCGGTGCTTCCGCCAATCTTGAAGAATTCCGCTACCCGCAAAGCTGGAGCGTGATCGAGGCCTGACCGTCTCGCAACCCGCTCTCGCGCGTAAGGGGCCGCGCAGAGGGCATTATAAAAGCCCCAAAGGGATTGGAAAAACATGAGCGACAAGACGCATCCGGTGGATGAAATTCTCCCCACCCCAAAACTTTTTACCCTCGGGCTGCAACATGTGCTGGTGATGTATGCCGGCGCCATCGCAGTGCCGCTGATCGTTGGCCGCGCGCTGAAACTTGATCCTGCCGATGTGGCCTTTCTGATCTCGGCCGATCTTTTTGTCTGCGGGCTGGTGTCTTTGATCCAAAGCTTTGGTGCGACGCAATGGTTTGGCATCAAACTGCCAGTGATGATGGGGGTGACCTTTGCCTCTGTCGGGCCAATGCTGGCGATTGCCGGCGCCAATCCCGGCCCTGACGGCGCAAGGATGATCTTTGGCGCCATCATGGGCGCAGGCGTCATCGGCATGCTGATCGCCCCCTTGGTCAGCCGGATGCTGCGCTTCTTTCCGCCCGTGGTGACCGGCACGATCATTCTGGTGATCGGCGTCACCTTGATGCGCATTGGCATCAACTGGATCTTTGGCAACCCCGTCGGCCCAACCTCGCCGCAAGTTGTTGATCCGGCCCATGCCGATTGGCTGAAAGCCGTGGCCGATCTTGCCGCCGCAGGCGGCACCGCCATTCCAGAGCTGCCAAAGGGTCTTGCCCTTGCGCCCAAGCTTGCGAACCCCGCCTATGCGCCGCTTTCTGGCATCGCGGTTTCGGCCATCGTGCTGGTGGCCATCGTCGCGATTTCGCGCGTGGCCAAAGGCTTTGTCGCCAATATCGCCGTGCTTTTGGGCATTGTGTTTGGCTGCGTGCTGGCGGCCCTGATGGGGATGATGCACTTTGGCAAAGTCGCCGATGCAGGCTGGTTCGGGATGATCACGCCTTTCCACTTTGGCATGCCTATCTTTGACCCGATCCTGATTGCCACCATGGTTTTGGTGATGATCGTGGTGATGATCGAATCTACCGGCATGTTCCTTGCGCTGGGCGATATGACGGGGCGCAAAGTCACCCAGCCGATGCTCTCGGCGGGTCTGCGCACCGATGGTCTGGGCACGCTGATTGGCGGCATCTTCAACACCTTCCCCTATACCTCCTTCAGCCAAAACGTCGGGCTGGTGGGCGTCACGGGCATCAAATCGCGCTTTGTCTGCGTGGCGGGCGGTTTGATCCTGATCGTGATGGGTCTGGTGCCCAAGGTCGGCGCTTTGGCCGAGGCGATCCCGACAGCCGTCTTGGGCGGCGCGGGTCTGGTGATGTTTGGCATGGTGGCTGCAACCGGCATCCGCATTCTGTCGCGGGTCGATTTCACCTCTAACCGCAACAACCTGTTTATCGTCGCAATCGCGCTTGGTTTTGGCATGATCCCGCTGATCGCGCCAAACTTCAAACAATGGATGCCGCATTCGATCCATCCGCTGATCGACTCGGGCATTTTGTTGACGACGATTTCGGCGGTTGTGCTGAACATGGTCTTTAACGGTGCCAATGCCGATGAAGACGATCTGCGCGCAGCCGCGTCGCAGGCCGATCACTAAGCCAAAGGGCCCCTGCGGGGGCCCTTTTCTTATGCCTTTTGTTCCAGCCGCAAGCCCTTGGCGGCATCGGGTGGAAAGCCTTTGAAATCTTTGAAATACTGCGCCATCTCGGGGATCTGTTTCAGATGCAGGCCCAAGAAGGCGGTGGCGAAATGCTGGGCAATGCCATTCATCCGCACCGTATCCCAGACCGCATCGGCGTAATGGTCTGCGGGCAGGAAATCGAGGGCTGCACTGGGCGTGAACGCCTCTTGCGGCGCGGGGAAGGGGGCGGCGGCATTATGGCCCGCGCCTTCAAAGGTCAGCAGCATCGCCCCGGGGGCCTCGTCATAGATCAGTCGCATGCCGCTGGCATAGCCCGAGACCTCATCGGCGCTGCCGGCCATGATCAGCGCGGGCACGCGCAGACCGCCAAGCCCCGCCGCGTCCCAGATGCCGCGATGCCGACCCCAAGGGCCAATCGGCACAATGGCGCGCAGGCGGGGGTCAACATCGGGGGGCATGTGCTGCGCCAAAGCCGCGCCATATTCGGCCACAGCGGCCTCCGAGACCGCCGCCCCGCCCGAGACCAGCGCGCCATAGCCGCCCATGGAATAGCCAATAATCGCATAGGCTTGCGCGTCAAGATGGTCGGCTGCATGGCGGGTGTCCAAGGGTCTGTGGATCAGCGTCTGCAGAAAATCGCCCTTATCGGCATAGGTGCTTAGGCTGTGGTCAAGGCTGGCAACACGGTAGCCGCGGCTGGCCAAGGTTTCTCCCAAATGCGCCATCAAGAGCCGGTTGCCCGGATAGCCATGCGACAAGATCACCAGCGGAAAATCGCCCGCAAGCGCCACAGCATCGCGGATTGCGCGCCCCTTTAGCCGAATGGGCGTCACGCCATCCCTTAACAGCGTGTCATAAATCCTCGGCGTTTTGGTTAACGCGCTGTCACATTCCGCTGGATACCACAGCTCGATCACCAACCCGCGATAGGCCAGCGTCTCGGTTCGCACGCCGACGGCATGGGTGCCATAGCCTGCCAGTTCTGGCGCATCAGCGGCGACGGCGTCGATGCGGTTAAAGTTTGATGTCATAGGTCGCCCATTTGGTTTTATCGGCGACGCGGTCATAAAGCCCCCGCGCGCGGTAGTTGTCTTCGGCCGTGATCCAGCGGATCACCGTCCAGCCTCGCGCATGGCCCAGATCTTTTAGGGCTGCAATCAGCGCCTCGGCCGCACCGCTGCCGCGCGCATCCGGCCCCACAAACAGATCGTCCAAAAACCCGCCGGTGCTGGCCGAAAGCGGGCGCGCAAAGGCGCGGAAATGCGCAAGCCCTACCAGAACGCCGTCCAGATCGGCGACCAAAGCTTCGCTGCTGTGGCCCGCGTCCAGCAGCCAGCCCCAAACCGTATCGCGCATTGCCGGGGTTTGCTCGACCTTATAAAACGCCGCATAGCCTGCATAAAGCAGATCCCAAGCGGCGCGATCCTCTGCCCTGACGGCCCGAACCGTGATCATTGTTGTCGTCCTTTATTTTGCGGCCAAACCGTCTTTCAAAAGCCGCCGCAGGATTTTCCCCGAGGCAGATTTCGGAATAGCATCAATCACTTCGATATGTTTTGGCTGCTTGTAGGGCGACAGTTCAGCCGCCAAATGCGCCGCCACTCCGCCCAGATCAACCCCTGCGGCCAGCACCACAAAGGCCATTGGCACTTCGCCTGCCTCATCATCTGCCACGCCGATCACGGCGGCATCCAACACGCCGGGATAGGTTTGCAGCACGGCCTCAACCTCGGCAGGGGCGACTTGAAAGCCCTTGACCTTGATCAGTTCTTTCAGCCGGTCGCGGATAAACAGCTGGCCGCTGGCGTCAAAGCAGGCAATATCGCCGGTGTGCAGCCAGCCTTCGGCATCAATCGTGCGCGCGGTGGCTTCGGGGTTGTTCAGATAGCCCATCATCACCTGCGGGCCCTTGATGCACAGCTCGCCCTCGGCATCGACGCCAAGCGCTTGGCCGCCCGCATCGACGATTTTGCAAAACGTATTGGGCACGGTAAAGCCAACCGCCCCGGCCACCGCCCGCTCTTCATTCGAGAAATGCGAGATCGGGCTAAGTTCGGTCATCCCGTAGCCCTGCATCGTCATCGCCCCAGTGCGCGCGCCGCAGGCATTGCTTAATTCGGCCCCCAAGGGCGCTGCGGCCGAGACAAAGACCTTAAGGCTTGAGATATCATAGCTGTCGACCAGCGGGTGTTTGGCCAAAGCATTGGCCACAGGCGGCACCGCCATCACCATGCGGACGCGGTGGTCCTGCACAAAGCCCAAAAACGCTGGCAGATCAAAACGCGGCATGCAGATCAGCCGCGCGCCCGCGATCAGATGCGTGTTCAGCATCACATTCATGCCGTAAATATGAAAGAACGGCAGGAAGGCCACCAAGGTCTCGTCCGGCAAAATCTTAATCACGGCAAGGCCTTGGTCGACATTCACCACCAGATTGCGGTGGCTTAGCATCACGCCCTTGGGCAGGCCCGTGGTGCCCGAGGAATAGGGCAGCACAAACACATGCGCGTCCAGATCGACCGGCACTTGCGCGGGCAGGGCGGGGCCGTGCCAGGCCTGCATCGCTTCGATGATCACCAGCTCGCGGCAGTTTGTGCCTGCCATGCCGTCGCGTGCGGTGGCCTCAAAGGCGGCGATGGTGAACAAAACCTCGGCACCGGAATCGGTCAGCTGATGGCGCACTTCGGCGGCGGTATAGGTGGGGTTCAGGGTGGTCAGCGTGCCCCCCGCCCAGCCCACGGCGTGAAAGATCACCGCAAATTCGGGGCTGTTGGGCGACATCAGCGCCACCCGATGCCCAGCGCCAAAACCGCGCGCACTCAGCCCGCCTGCAAGCGCCTTGACGCCTGCGATTACCTCTGCGCCAGTCCAGGCCTTGCCCGTTGGTCCGTCGATCAAAACCACCCGCGCGGGCGCTTTTTCCAAAGCGGCAAACAGGGCTTGGGTGATGGTGACATCGCGGATGGCAACATCCGGCAAAGGGCTGGTGAAAATGGTCATTTGGTCTCCTCCTGCGGGCAGACTAGCAGGGCGGTTTTGCTTTGTGTTAAAAATGTCAGGCTTGATTTCGCCGCTGCCGCAAGGGAATGTCGCGCGATGAGACTGCTAAGTTACAACATCCAATACGGCTTTGGCAGCGACGGGATCTATGATCTGTCGCGCGCTGTGCGGCTGTTTGACGGTGCCGATATCATTGCCCTGCAAGAGGTGGAACGGCATTGGTCGCGCAGCGGCTTTGATGATCAACCCGCGCTGATCGAGGCGATGGCCCCCAGCTTTTACACAGCCTATGGTCCGGCCTTTGATATGGATGCCTCGACCTTGCAAGAGGGGCGGGTGGTCAATCGGCGGCGGCAGTTTGGCACCATGATCCTGTCGCGCTGGCCGATCCTGTGGACGCGGCTGCATCTGTTGCCAATGCGGCGGATGCTGTCGCCGCTGAACACGCAAAACCCCGCGCTCGAGGCGATGATCGACACGCCGCTTGGGCCGCTGCGGGTGTTTTCGATCCATCTGGCGCATGTTGGCGTGCAGGAGCGGCTGATGCAGATTGAGCATTTGCTGGCCTTGCACCACAACGCCACGGCCACCGGCGGCCCGTGGAGCGGTATCGACGACGAGCCAAGCCGCAACTGGACCGAAGGCCAGCCCGAGCCTGCCTGCCCGCAAGCGGCGATCTGGCTGGGCGATTTTAACTGCGAGCCGGGCAGTGCCGAGCTTGCCCGCATCACAGGATCCACCCCCTATCACCCCGGCGCGCGCTATGCGGGCGGGTTTGTCGATGCCACCGCGCATTTGGGCCAAAGCCTGCACAGCCACCGCAAAGACATCGCTGGGCAAGACCGCCTGCGCCAATTGGATCATTGCTTTGTAACGGCCGACCTTGCGCCAGCACTGCGCGCTGTCTGGACGGAGCCTGCGCAGATCGCATCTGATCATTTTCCGCTTTGGGTCGATCTGGGTTAAAGTTTGCGCAACACGCCTTCAAACGCGGTCAGGAAGGTATCGACATTCTCCATCGAGAACACCAGAGGCGGGCGGATTTTCAGCACATGCGCCTGCGGTCCGGTGGCCGAGATCAGCACCCGCGCCTCGCGCAGGCCGTTGACGATCCGCCCCGTCAGGGCGGCATCGGGCGCGCCGTCACGGATGATGTCTTGGCCCAAGAACAGCCCCACCGCGCGCAATTGCCCCAAGCAATCAAAGCGGCTGGCAAGCCCGCGCAGGCCTTCGGCAAAGGCCGCCCCCACCACGCGGGCGTTGTCTTGCAGATGTTCGTTTTGCACCACCTCTAGCACCGCCATCGCCGTGGCCGCAGCCACCGCATTGCCGCCAAAGGTGTTGAAATACCGCGCCTTTGAGCCAAAGGCCGCAAGCACCTCTGGCCTGATCACCAGTCCGGCCACCGGATAGCCATTGCCCATCGGCTTGCCCAGACTGACCATATCGGGGATCAGGCCGTGGCGCTGAAACCCCCACATCGCCTCGCCTGTGCGACCAAAGCCGGGCTGCACCTCATCGGCAATAAACAGCCCACCTGCCGCGCGAATGGCCTCGGCTGCGGGGCGCAAGAACCCTGCGGGGTCAACGAAGACCCCATCCGAGGAAAACACCGTATCCACGATCAGCGCCGCAGGTTTGATGCCGTGGCGCAGCAGATCGTCAATCGCCGCTTGCACGCCTGCGGCAAAATCGGCGCCCACATCGCCCGTGCCTTTGGGCGCAGGCACCAGCCGCACGTGTTCGCCTAATGGAACGCCAGTGCCAAGGCTTGGCGACATGCCGGCGATGGTATGGGTGACGCCGTGATAGGCGTTGTCGGTGACGATAAACCCTGTGCCGCCGGTATGGGCGCAGGCGATGCGGTAGGCCAGATCATTGGCCTCGGATCCGGTGCAGGTCATCATCAGATGGCTAAGATCGCTGGGGAAATGCGCCAGCAAAGCCTCGGCGTAATCCAGCACGGTGTCGTGCAAATAGCGGGTGTGGCTGGCAAAAACCGCCGCCTGCCGCGCGGTTGCGGCCACCACATGCGGGTGGCAATGCCCCACTGAGGCCACGTTGTTATAGGTATCCAGATAGGCCTTGCCGTCTTTGTCATAAAGCCAAACGCCTTCGCCGCGCACCAGATGCACCGGCGTTTCGTAAAACAGCCGATAGGCCGGACCCAAGGCGCGCACGCGCCGCGCCACCAGCGCTTGATCCTCGGCCGAAAGATTGCCGCGCCCTGCCACATAGGCGTTCACCATTTGGCCGGTATTGGTCATAGCTGCTCCAGTTCTTTTAAAACGCTGCTGCGATCTAGCCCCGCCAAGGCGATCAGCCCGGCGCGGGCGGCGGCGAAATTGCGCAGGATATAGGCTGCATTTTCAGGATAGCGCGCCGCACGCGCCGAGGTGATGGCGATGGTGGTCAGCATCCGCGTCGCCGCCAGATCGGGCAGCAAGGCGCGCTCGGTCGCGGTCAGCGGCAGCACGGCGTGATAGGCGCGGGCAAAGGTGGTGAGGCTGTGCAATGGCGCGCGCGGGTCCAGCTGATAGGCCGCCGCAATCGCCACATCGCAGATCAGCGGCGTGCGCACCATATCGCCAAAATCCAGCACTCCGGCGATGCGGTCGGGCGCATCGGGGGCGCAAAGCACGTTATGCGGGTTCAGATCGTTATGCACCACCTGCCAGCGCAAATCGGGCAGGGCGGGGGCGATATCGGAGTGGTAGCGCGCAAGCGTGGCGGCCGCCAAATCGCGCAGCGCAGGGTCGGCAATCGCGGGCAACAGGGGCTGCAAGGCGGCGGCCTGTTTCAGATCCCATTGCAGCACATAATCCGCTGCCGGATGCGAAAACCCCTGCAAGCCCAGCGCCAGCCGTGCCGCCATCCGCGCCAGATCGGCAGCCTGCGCATCCGAGCGCGGGGTCAGGTGCTGCGGTGTGCCCTCCAGATAGGTCAGTACCCGCAAAATCCCTTGCGGGGTGGGCACTTGGGTCTGGCCGTCAAGGCTGCGGATCAGCCGCGGCACCGGCAGGCCTGCGGCTTGCAGATGCAGCAGGGCGCGGGTTTGAAAATCGGTCACCTCGGCAGGTTCGGCGGGGTTGGCAAGCTTGATCACATAGCCCTGTTCGGGCGTGGCCAGATGCAGGTTCAAATCCCGCTCGGAGGTCAGGGCGCGCAGCGGGCCGCGCAGGCCGTAGTGCTGCGCCACCAGTGCTGCCAGATCGGCTTGCGCCATCTGCGGCGGTGCCGAGCCAAGCAAAGATCCAAGCGTCGCGTCGGTCATATCTGCCCCAAACTCTGTGCAGCCACAGGGCCTTGCGCGCAGGGCCTTGTCAAGCGGTCAGCGCAGCCCTTGCACCTTTGCGCCAAATCCCTAGGGTCGGCGCAAAAGGAGCCTGTGATGCCAGAAATCGTCTTGCCCCCCGTTCTGATCGTCGCCCATGGCCAGCCCGCAGCGCCAGCCGCTGCGGCAGCCGAGCTTGCGCGCTTTGCAGCTCAGGTTGCAGCGCTTTGCCCGGATCGGCAGATCGCCTCGGTGACTTTGGCCGAAGAGGGCGGCTTGGCCAAGGCCGTGGCCGCCTTGGGCGCGGGGGGGCGGCTGTTTCCGATGTTCATGGCGGGCGGCTGGTTCACTCGCGTGCATCTGCCTGCCAAGCTGCGCGAGGCCGGGGCGCTGGGTTGGCAGGTGCTGGAGCCCTTTGGTTGCGACCCAGCGCTTGCCGATCTGGCGGTGACTTTGGTGCGCGAGACCGGGGCGCATCAGGTGATTTTGGCGGCGCATGGCTCGTTCAAAAGCAGTGTGCCTTCGGATATCGCCTATGCTTTGGCCGAAAAGATCAGCGCCGAGACCGGGGCCGAGGTGCGCGCAGGCTTTATCGACCAAGACCCGCAGCTTGCCAGCCTGACGGGGTTTGGTCAGATCTGCCTGCCGTTTTTTGCGGCCGCAGGCGGGCATGTCACCCAAGATATTCCGGCGGCTTTGGCGCAGGCGGGCTTTGCGGGCCGCATCCTGCCGCCCATAGGGCTTGACCCGCGGGCGGTGGCGGTGGTGGCCGCGGCCTTGCAGGCAGGTCGCCCTGTCTGCGCCACGGCCTGCCGCTATCAGCGCTAGACCGTGTGCAGGTAAAGGTCGAAATCCACCTCTGAAACCCGCCGCATCACCCGCGCATATTCGGCGGCTTTGATCGCGGTAAAGGTGCGGTGCATCGCCTCGCCCAAGGCCTGCTTTAGGAAATCGCTGGCCTTTGCAGCCTCGATTGCCGAGCGCCAATCGACCGGGATCGCAGGCGCGTCTTGGCCGGCGTCATAGCCGTTTCCAGTGGTTTCGGGGCCGGGGTCGATCTGATGCTTTAAGCCGTGGCGAATGCCTGCAAGCACGGTTGCGGCCACCAGATAGGGGTTGGCATCCACCCCCGCTGGCCGATGTTCGATCCGGCGCGCGCGGATATCGCCTGCCGGAATCCGCAAGGCGACCGAGCGGTTGTTCACCCCCCAGGTCGGGCTGACCGGCGCATAGGAATTGCTGGCAAAGCGGCGCCAGGAATTGGCATGCGGTGCGAAAATCAGCATCGATTCCGCCATGGTGGCGCGCAGACCGCCAATCGCATGCAGGATCGTCGGGTTATACTGCCCCTCATTGGCTTCAACAAAGACATTGACCCCAGCCTGATCCAGCATCGAGACGTGGAAATGCATCCCCGAGCCTGCGTAATCTTCGTTCGGTTTCGCCATAAAGCAGGCGGTCACCCCATGCAGCCGCGCATGGCTGCGCACGATGCGCTTTAGCCGCAGCAGATCGTCTGCCGCCTGCATGACATCTTCGCGGTAATGCAGCGTCAGCTCGTATTGGCCGGGGGCGAATTCTGAAATAAGCGTCTCGGCCTTGATCCCGGCCAGCTTGGCATCGGCATAAATATCGTTGAACAGCGGCAACATGCCGTGCAGCTGATCGACCGAATAGACATCGGTTTTAGAATTGCGCCGCCCGTCCAAGACATCGCGCGCAGGCACCATCTTGCCATCTGCGCCGCGCTCGTTTTCCAGCAAGAAGAACTCCAGCTCGAAGGCCCCTGCCGGATGCAGCCCCTCGGCGGCCAGGGCCTGCACTTGCGCTGCCAGCGCGTGGCGCGGGTCTTCGGCCATCGGCGCGCCGTCAAGCGTATAGACCGACATCAACACCTCGCCGCGCGCCGGTGTCGAGCCATAGATCGCCCGCAACGTCCCCGGAATCGGCCAAGCCCGGCGGTCGCCGTCGCCCTCATCCCAGATCAGCCCGGTTTCATGCACATCTTCGCCGCAGATATCCAAGCCAAGGATCGAAATCGGCAGATGCCGCCCGCCCTTATACATGCCCAGCAGCTCGTGGCGCCGAATGATCTTGCCGCGCCCGATGCCATTGGCATCATGCAGCACGATGTCAAAGGCCTCGATCTGCGGGTGGGCGGCCAAAAAGGCTTCGGCCTCGGCAAGGGTGGAACCAGAGGGGGAGTGGGTCATGCTATGCTCGGAATAATTCTGTCAGGATTTCGTCAAAGGCTTGGATCAGGCGATCAACCTGCCGCTTTTTGGTGGCGGGGCTGATCAGCATCATATTGTGAAACGGTGCGATCAGGCTGCCGCGGTTCAGCAGCGCCAGATGCAGCGCAGATTCCAGCTGCGGCTGATGAGCGGCTGCGGCCTCGGTGCCATTGTGCAGCGGGCCGGGGGCGCAGATAAATTCAACCCGCGCGCCAACCCGCACCACATGCCAAGGCGCTGCATGCGCGCCAATCACCCGCGAAAGCCCCGTGGCAAGCCGTTCGGCAAGCGCCTCCATATGGCTATAATTGGCCTGCGTCATCACCTTGTCCAAGGTGGCGACAAGGCAGGCGCATTGCATCGGATTGGCCGAAAGCGTGGTGCCCATGCCCGAATGCCCCGCCGCGCGGGCAGCATTGGCAAGGCTGTAGCGCGCGGCCAGATCCTCGGTCAGCCCCCACACGGCGGTGGGCATGCCGCCTGCCACGCATTTGCCGACAACAAAGATGTCAGGCTCCAGCCCATGCACGCGGGTATAGCCGCCCAGGCCGCTGGAAATCGTATGGGTCTCGTCTATCATCAAAAGCGCGCCGGATGCGCGGGTCAGCGCCCGCAACCCCGCGTGAAAGCCCGCATCGGGCAGCACCATGCAAGAGTTTGTCATCACAGGTTCGGTCAGCACGGCGGCCACATCGCCCTTGGCCAAGGCGGCCTCGACCGCCGCCAGATCGTTGAATTCGACACAAACCGCGCCCAGCGTCAGATCGGCCACTTGGCCCAAAAGCCCCTGACGGTTGCAGGTTTGCCCGCCCGCCAGCTCGACCATCACAT
This sequence comes from Cypionkella sp., assembly GCF_036782355.1. Taxonomy (NCBI): domain Bacteria; kingdom Pseudomonadati; phylum Pseudomonadota; class Alphaproteobacteria; order Rhodobacterales; family Paracoccaceae; genus Cypionkella; species Cypionkella sp. The sequence goes on along the minus strand of NZ_DAIPZF010000018.1, from coordinate 22,454 downwards.
CGTCCACCGTGCCGTGATAGCAGCCGTTGAACACCAAGATCTTGGGCCGCCCCGTCACCGCGCGGGCCACCCGAATGGCAAAGCGGTTGGCATCGGTGGCCGTGGTGGCAATCTGCCAGCGCATCGCCCCAAAGCGCGCGTTCAACAGCGCGCCTGCCTCCAGCGTGGCAGGGCTTGGCAGCATATAGGTCAGCCCGCGTCCGGCTTGGGCGCGAATGGCCTTGGCCACCGCAGGCGGCGCATGGCCAAACATCGAGCCGGTGTCGCCCAGACAGAAATCGTCGATCTGATAGCCGTCAATATCGGTGATCCGCGCGCCCTTGGCCTTGGCGATCAGTGGCAGATGCGGCATCGACCAATCGCGCATCCAATGCAGCGGCACGCCGTCTAAAAACGCATCCGCCCCCGCAACCAAAGCCGCCTTGGCCTTGGGGCGCGTTTGCGCAAAGCGGTTGGATTCGCGCAGATGCAGGCCCGCCAAACGGTCGGCGCGCACTCCGGCGATAACTGCATCAGACATCATGACCCCCGCATTCTTCCCCTGCTTATGCCGCAGAATTTGATCAAAAGAAAGGGTCTAGCGTGGCACCCGAATTTCGATCATCCGCGGCCCCGATTGTGGCTGCGCCAGTGCCCGGGTCAGCGCCTCGGGGTCGGGCGGCAGCGCGGTGAAGGGCAGATCGCAGGCCTTGGCGAAGGCCTCCATCTGCAAGGGCGAGGGGGTGCAGCCGATCACCTCGGTCGCAGCCCCGCGCATCGCATCGGCGATTTCGGCAAAGGCCGCGTTGTTCCAGACCAGAAAGGTAATCGCCAAGCCTTCGTCAACAGCCGTGCGCAATTCGCCCGAGGAAAACTGCAAACCGCCATCGCCGATCAGGCAGACCACCTGAGCATCGGGGGCCGCCAGTGCAGCCCCAACCGCGGCTCCGGTGCCAAAGCCCAAAGCGCCAAAGCCGGTGGCGGCATTGAAATAGCCGCCCGCGCGGTCGTGGTCATAGTAAAGATTGGCGGCATAGACTGGCTGCGTGCTGTCGCCCACGATCAGCGCCTGCGGCAATGCGTTGCGGATCGCTTCGACCATCTGCAACCGCGCTGGCATCTGTGGGTCCAGATCTGCAAGCTCGGCCCTTGCCGCCTTGCGTGCTGTGGCGGCGCGCAGAGCGCCCTGCGATGGCTTAGGCGCAACCATGTCCAGCAGCGCCGCCATCACCGCCCCCGCATCGCCCTCCAAGCGCTGGCCAGCTGGCTGGCGTGCCAGCTGTGCAGCACAGATATCGACGCGGATCATCGCCGAGACATCGGGCCAGCCGCCGTTGACATACATATCATAATCGGTCGGCCCCAGTTCGGTGCCAATCGCCAAGATTTGCCCCGCGCTGCGCACCAGCGCGCGCACGGCCTCTAGGCTGGGCGAGGCCGGCACCGTCAGGTCATGCCCGTGCATGATCCCGCGCGCATTGACGGTCTGCACCACCGGCGCGTCCAGCTTTTCGGCCAAGGCTTGCAGCGCTGCCCCGTGGCCGCGCGCGCCGCCGCCGGCCAGAATAACCACATCGCGCGCGCCGTTCAGCGCCAAGGCGGCGGCTGTCAGATCGGGCAGCGCGGCGCGCGCCGGTGTTTGCGGTGCGGGCAGCGCGGGGCAGGGCAGCGGCATCACATCGGTCGGCACTTCGATATGCACCGGGCCGGGCCGCCCGGTGGCAAGGCTGGCAAAGGCCCAATCCAGCACCTCGGGCAGATCCTGCGCGGTCATAAGGCTGCGCGTTGGGCAAAGTGGGCGGATCATCGCCGCCTGATCCGGCAGCTCGTGCAGCAGCCCTAGGCCCTTGCCCAAACTGGCGCGCCGGTTCACCCCCGAGATCACCAAGATCGGCACCGAATCCGCCTTGGCCTGCGCCATTGCGGTCAGCGTGTTCAACAGCCCCGGTCCGGTGATGACAAAGGCCACCCCGACCTTGCCCGAGACCCGCGCATAGCCGTCAGCCATAAAACCGCAGCCCTGCTCGTGGCGTGCGGTGACATGGCGCAGCGAACTGCCCGACAGACCGCGATAAAGTTCGACCGTATGCACGCCGGGAATGCCGAAAACCACCTCGACGCCGCGCGCGGCCAGACCTTCGATCAAACGCTCGCCCACGGTTTTCATGCGGCGACCCTCCGGCTGGCGACAAAGCGCAGGATACGCGCGCAGGCCTCGCTGATCAGCGCATCGTCTAGCGTCAGGCTGATCCTGATCCAGCCCGCCAGCCCCGCGCCAAAACTTTCGCCCGGCATGACGGCGACCTTTTGTTCGCTCAGCAGGGCCTCGGCAAAGGCCTCGCCACTCAGGCCTGTGGCGCGAATATCGACCACGGTGAACATTCCTGCCTCGGGGCGCTGCACCCGCAGCCCCGCGACACCGTCCAAAAGCTGCGAAATCATGCCCGCACGCCTGCCAAAGCGCTGCGCCATGCCGCGCGCCACTTCAGATGGCGCGCTGACCGCAAGCGCGGTCATATCGGCAATAAAGGGCTGATTGCCAAAGAGCATCGTTTCGGCCACCGGCAGCAACCTGTCGGCAAATTCCTGCGGCCCCACGCACCAGCCCGAGCGAAACCCCGGTGCCGCATGCGATTTCGAGATCGAGGCCGCAACCACCACCCGTTCGGCCAGATCGCCGTGCGACAGCGGCGAGGCAAAAGCAGCACCTTCAAAGATCATTTCCTCATAGACCTCGTCACTTAGCAGCCACAGATCATGCGCCTTGGCCACCGCCCCCAGTGCTGCAATATCCGCGTCGCGCAAAATCGCGCCGGTTGGATTGTGCGGCGTGTTCAGAAAAATCAGCCGCGAGCGTGGGGTGATCCGCGCCGCCACATCTGCCGCCTGCATGCGAAAGCCATGTTCGGCCCGCAGCGGCACCGGCACCACTTTGGCCCCGGTGGCCGCGATAATGCCCTCATAGGTGGCATACATCGGATCGCCCAGCAGCACCTCGTCGCCCTCGCCAACCAGCGCCATCATCACCGCGTAAAGCGAGGTTTGCGTGCCCGGAAAGGCGGTGATCTGATCGGGCGCAATCACTCGCCCCGACCGTGCCGAATAGCGCGCGGCCAAAGCCTCGAGCAGACCTGCCTCGCCGCGCCCGTTGGAATAGCCCAAACGCCCCGCATCCATCGCGCGTTTCGCCTCGGCCACCAGCGCTGCGGGCGTGGGCACATCCGGCTCGCCGATGGTCAGCTGAATAACCGGCTCTCCGGCCGCTGCCATTGCCTTGGCGCGGGCATGGACCGCCCATTTCGCCCCGCCCAAATCGGCCAGACGCTCGGTGATTTTCGCATATTTCATCACATGTTCCGATCTGTTTCATGCGCCGCCCGCAGGTCGACGCCCAGCACTGCCCCCGCAGAGATCAGTGCAATTTCAATCACCTCGCCCGCCGCAAAAGCCTCGGGCAAAAGCGAGCCTTCCATCCACAAGCCGTCGATGATGCTGTTGCAGGCAATCGCGGCGCGGCGGGCATCCAGCGCCGTGCTGCGCTGCGGCAGATCGGCAATCAGCGCCTGCAATTGATCGCGAAAGCCCAGATAGCTTGCCGCATGCACCGCGCGCATCTCGGGGTCGCGGCGGGTCTCGTGCAGAAACCCCGCCCAAAGCCCCACCGCCAGCGCATCGACCACCGGCGCGCTGACCGAGGCCACAATGAAGCGCGCCAAACGCATCGCCGGATCGTTGGGCGCGCCCTGCAAGGCCGCCGCCGCTTGCGCCGTCATCCTTTGCATGAACACGCCATATGCGGCCCGCGTCAGCGCGTCTTTGCTGTCAAAGTAATATCGGATCAGCCCTGCCGTCACCCCCGCCCGCGCCGAGATCGCCCGCACCGTTGCCGCTTGCGGTCCGCCTTCGGCCAGCAGATCCAGCGCAGCCGCGATCAGATCATCGCGGCGGCGATCCTCGGTTTCGCGCTGAAAGGAGCGGCGTTCGGTCATTGCAGGCCTTATTATACGGTTGTGTAATAAGGCCACTCTCACCGCAGAGCCGCGTTTGTGCAAGAGCTTTGGCGCAAAAGCGGCGAAGTTTAGCGCGCCACATCCTTGTGGATGATCACATCGGCCTGCGGATAGGCCTGCAAGATCGCTCGCCGCAGGGCCGCACCAATCGCATGCGCCTCGTGCAGGGTCTGCGCGCCGTCCAGCTCGATATGCAAATGCACAAACACCCGACTGCCGGCAGTGCGGGTTTTCAGGTCGTGAAAGCCATGCACCTGCGGCCAATCGCGGGCAATGGCGGCAATGCCTTCGACGATTGTAGGGTCGGCGGTGCGGTCCATCAGCGCGTCCCATGCGCCCTTGCCGATGCGCACCGCGCCAATCGCCAAAAGCCCCGCCGCGCCCAAGGCCACGATGGAATCAATCGCCCCCAAGCCCAAGGATTGCGACGCCCAAAGCGAGATGATCGCGCCGATATTGGGCAACAGATCGCCCAGATAATGCAGCCGGTCGGCTGCGACCACGCGGCTGCCAGTGCGCCGCGCCACCCGGCCCTGCCACCAGACCAGCGCCAAGGTCAACACCACCGAAGCCGCCATCACCCCGATGCCCGCAGATTGCGCGCGCAGGGCTTCGGGCGCAGGCGCCAGCAGCCGCGCCACCGCCGCCCAAGTGATCACCCCTGCCGAGATCAGCACAAACAGCGCCTGCCCAAGCGCCGCCAGATCTTCGGCCGAAGTATGGCCAAAGGCGTGATCCTCGTCTGCGGGCTTTGCGGCATAGACCAAAGCGGCGGCTGCCCCCAGCGAGACCATCAGATCCATCGCCGAATCGGCAAGCGATGCCGCCACCGACAAAGCCCCCGTCGCCGAAAGCGCCCAAAGCTTTAGCGCCACCAAAATGGCCGCAACACCGACCGAGGCTAACCCCGCCGAAAGATTCAGCTTTACACTCTCGCCGCTGCTCATTCTGCCCTCGCCCCTAAAACCCGCGCTCTACGCGCTGGGCCACAGCCGCGCAAGCCAGAGTTTAAGTCAAAATCTCTTCAGGATCGACACCCCAAAGCGCAGTCTTCAAGATCCAACCCTTATCACCATCGGTGCTGACCCGACACCAATCGCGGTTGCATTCCAAAAGCTTGCCGATCACATTGCGTTCGGCTTTGAACGAGACCGCTGCGCCCGCCTCGGGGCTGTCGTGGAACTCGGCCAAGTCTTGCACCACCAAAACCGTACGCACGCCCGACAAAAGCGAGTAATGCACCCAGCCGCCCATGCCCTCTTGGTCTTCGACGCGGCGCCAATGCTCGTGTTCGGCGGTGATCTTCAACGGCATCCCCGAGGCCTTGAACACCCAGTCAATCCGGTGCGTCAGGCTTGGCCCGCGCCGCGCATTGCCCTCGCGCCCCTTCAGGCTGACATAGCGCGGGATCGGCAGATTGGTGACAGCGCCTTTGGTGGGGTCGCGTACCACGGGCTTTGCCGCCGCCGCAGGGTCTTGGTCTTGCAAAGCCTCATCGGTGCGGGCTGCGGCCTCATCGGCTTGCGATTCCTGCGCTCGAGCGGGGCCTGCCCATGCCAAAGCAAGGCCTGCCAGCGCCGTTGATAAAAACTGTTTCCGATTCATCCTGCCGCCTCTTTGCGCGAACGGGGGCTTGTGGATTGCCCCGCTTGTCGTCACCTTGACAAAGATTACACCGATTTGGAAGTGCAGGGAGGCCAAGATGCCCGCAACCCGTCTAAACGTTGTCGTGACCCGCCGTCTGCCGCAAGCAGTCGAGACGCGGATGAAAGAGTTGTTCGATGTCGAATTGCGCGACCCCGACACCACGATGAGCCGCGAAGAGCTGGCCGCAGCGATGCGGCGCTGCGATGTGCTGGTGCCAACGCTGACCGATCATATCGACGCCGCCCTGATCGCCCAAGCCGGTGACAAGCTGCGGCTGATCGCCAATTACGGCTCGGGGGTGGATCATATTGATGTCGCCACTGCGCGCCAACGCGGCATTCTGGTGACCAATACCCCCGGCACGGTAACCGAAGATACCGCCGATATGACACTGGCACTGATGCTGGCGGTGACCCGCCGCATCCCGCAGGCCTTGGCGGAGCTGCAAGCGGGCACATGGCAAGGCTGGTCGCCGATGGCGCATCTGGGCGGACGTCTGGGCGGACGCAGGCTGGGGATTTTGGGGATGGGGCGGATCGGCTCGGCGGTGGCGCGCCGCGCCCGCGCCTTTGGCCTGCAAGTGCATTACCACAACCGCAAACGCCTGCGCCCCGAGGCCGAGGCCGAACTAGAGGCCACCTATTGGGACAGCCTCGATCAGATGATCGCGCGGATGGATATTATCTCGATCAACTGCCCGCATACGCCCTCGACCTTTCATCTGCTGAACGCGCGGCGGCTGAAACTGCTGAAACCTTCGGCGGTGATCATCAACACCTCGCGCGGCGAGGTGATAGACGAGAATGCCCTGACCCGCGGGCTTGCCAGTGGCGAGATCGCAGGCGCGGGGCTTGATGTCTTTGAACATGGCACCCAGATGAACCCGTCGCTGCGCGCACTGCCCAATGTCGTGCTCTCGCCGCATATCGGCTCGGCCACGGTCGAGGGCCGGCTTGAGATGGGGGAAAAGGTGATCATCAATATCAAGACCTTTGCCGATGGCCACCGCCCGCCAGATCAGGTGGTCTCCAGCATGCTCTAGAGCGCGCGCGGCACGGTTGCAGTTTTGGAACAGGAGCCTTAGGTAAGGATCACAACAATAACACAGGGCCTGACATGGAAATCTTCACCTCCGCCGGATTTCTAGCCCTGCTGCAAGTGATCGGAATTGATCTGGTTCTGGCAGGCGATAATGCGATTGTTATCGGGCTCGCCGCCGCAGGTCTGCCGCAGGCAATGCGGGCCAAGGCCATTCTTGTCGGCATCCTTGCCGCGACCGTGCTGCGGGTTTGCTTTGCGCTGCTCACCACGAAACTGCTGGCCGTTGTCGGACTTTTGCTGGCCGGAGGCGTGCTGCTGCTCTGGGTGTGCTGGAAGATGTGGCGCGAATTGCGCGAAAGCCATGACGCAGATGGAGCCGAGGCGATTTCAGGCCAAGATCTGAACGGCGATGGCAGCATCGCCAGCGGCGCACCGGTCAAAACCTTCCGCCAAGCGGCGCTTCAAATTGTGATCGCCGATATCTCAATGAGCCTTGATAATGTTTTGGCTGTTGCAGGGGCTGCGCGTGAACACCCCACAGTGCTGGTGATCGGTTTGGTGCTTTCCATCGCAATGATGGGCCTCGCCGCCAGCTTCATCGCGCGGCTTTTGCACAAACACCGCTGGATCGCCTATCTTGGCCTTGCCATCATTGTCTATGTAGCACTCGATATGATTTGGCGCGGCTGGCACGAAGTGGCCCCGGTGGTACTGGGCGCGCTGTAATCTGACGCGCGGCTTTGGCAGTGCGACCTGAACGCTCCGCGGGGGATATTTAGGCCAAGATGAAAGCCTGCCAATTTCATCTTGGTCTAAATATCCATTCAACAGCACGGCTCGCGCGCTGGGTCAGGACGATCTTGACCGTGCAGCTAAAACCGCGTGGCGCGATAGGCGCTGATGTCGATTGCGGACGGGCGGCCTGCCACCAGATCTGAGACGATGCTTGCGGTGATCGGGGCAAGGGTCAGGCCGATATGGCCGTGGCCGTAGGCGTGGATCACCTCTGCCCCTGCGGCACTGGGGCCTATGACAGGTAGGCTGTCGGGCATTGAGGGGCGAAAGCCCATCCAGCTGCGATCGGGCGCGCCGAGGTCGGGGAAGATGGCCCGGGCGCCTTCGGCCAGTTTTTTCAGGCGGTGGGGTGAGGGTGGGGCGGTGAGGCCGCCGAGTTCCACCGTGCCTGCCACACGCAATCGGCCCTGCATTGGGCAAAGGTAGAAGCCGCGCGAGGTGGGGCAGGTCGGGCGCGACAGTCGCGGGGTCGGCATGTCCCATTCCAGATGATAGCCGCGTTCGGTGTCCAAGGGCACGCGGTCGCCTGCGGCGCGGGCCAAGGCGCGGCTGTGCGCCCCTGCCGCGATCACCACTTTGCGGGCTTGCAGTTGAAAGCCTGCACCGCGGATCTGCACGCCGCCCGCGTTGCGGTGCAGTTCTGTTGCTGCGGCCTGCACGAAGGTGGCTTGTGCCAAGACATGTTCTGCCAACAGCTGCACCATCTGTCCGGGGTCAGAGAGGAACACGGCCTTGGGAAAGAAGGTCGCGCCACCCGCGACATCTGGCAGGGCGGGTTCCATCGCGGCCAGAGCTTGGGGCGAGATCATCTCGGCGCTGATGCCGATGGTTTTGCGAAAGGCGATATCGGCTTGGGCGGCCTGAAAGCCTTGGGCGGTTTCATAGATATAAAGGCAGCCGCGCCGCTGCAAAATCTGCGCGCCGCCAATCCGGCTGGCAAGCTCTTCCCAGCGCGGGCAGGCATCGGCCACCAGGGCTGCAATTGCCGCGGCATTGCGCGCCGCCGCCGCTGGCAGGCTTTGGCGGGCAAAGCGCAGCAGCCAAGGCGCAAGCGAGGCCAGCGCCGCGCGCCGGATCGCAAGCGGTGAGTCCTTGTCAAACAGCAAGGAGGGCAGGTTGCGCAAGACATCGGGCGTGCCCACCGGCATCACCGCATAATCGGCAATGGTGCCTGCATTGCCATAAGAGGCCCCCATGCCGGGCGGGGCAGGGTCGATCAGCGTGACCTCGTGGCCCTCGGCCAGCAGGGCTTCGGCCACGGCAAGGCCTATGACACCTGCGCCGATGACTGCGATCTCTGTGGTCAGATGTTGCATCGGCGCAGGTCCTTATTGGGTTACATGCAGGCGTCAAACAGCGCGCGGGTGTTTTCGCGCGTCATTGCAATCGGGTTGCCACCGCAAGACGGATCTTCCAGCGCCATCTCGGTCAGCATATCCAGATCGCCAAACTGCACCCCCATCGCCGAGAGGTTTTCGGGGATGTTCAGCAGGGTCCGCAGTTCCATGATCTGGTCATGAAAGCCCGCAAAGCCGCCCTCAAAGCCCAGATAGGCTGCGGCTTTGACGATGCGGTCTTCGATCGCGGGGCGGTTCATTTCTAGCACCATCGGCATCACCACCGCATTGGTGGTGCCGTGATGGGTGCCATAGACCGCGCCCACCGGATGGCTGAGGCTGTGGATCGCCCCCAGACCCTTTTGGAAGGCCACGGCCCCCATCGCGGCGGCAGACATCATATGCGCGCGCGCGTCCAGATCATTGGGGTTGGCATAGACCTTTGGCAGGTTTTCAAACACCAGCCGCATGCCTTCCAAGGCGATGCCTTGGCTCATCGGGTGGTAAAAGGGCGAGCAATAGGCCTCGAGGCAATGCGCCAGCGCGTCCATGCCGGTGCCTGCGGTGATAAAGCGCGGCATGCCCACGGTCAGGGCCGGATCGCAGATCACCACCACCGGCAGCAATTTTGGATGGAAGATGATCTTTTTCTTATGAGTCAGCGAATTGGTCAAAACCCCTGCGCGGCCCACTTCAGAGCCAGTGCCGGCCGTAGTGGGCACGGCGATGATGGGGGCGATTTTATCTGCATCGGCGCGGGTATACCAATCGTCGATATCCTCGAGATCCCAGACCGAGAGATCGGCGCGCTGATGCGCCATCAGCGCGATCATCTTGCCCAGATCCAAGGCCGAGCCGCCACCAAAGCAGATCACGCCGTCGTGGCCGCCTGCCAGATAGACGGCAATGCCATCGGCCATATTGGTCTCATTCGGGTTCGGGTCGACTTCGGAAAACACCGCAGCCCCAAGACCCGCCGTTTGCAGCACAGCCACGGCATCTGCGGTGATCGGCAAAGAGGCCAGCGCCTTGTCGGTGACAAACAGCGGCTTTTTCACCCCGGCAGCGGCGCAATGCTCGGCCAGTTCGGCAATGCGGCCGACGCCGAATTTGATTGCGGTTGGATAAGACCAGTTCCGGTTGGGAACGCTATGGCTCATTTTTGCACCTTCTTAAGATGATAAGATTTCGGACGGGTCACAGAATGGAACCCAAGATAAGACAGGCTGCCGCCGCGGCCGGTGTCTTTGCAGCCGGTCCAGCACAGCGCGGGGTCCAGATAATCGGCGCGGTTCATAAAGACCGTGCCGGTGTCAATCTGTTCGCCCAAAGCGGCGGCGGTGTCGTAATCGGTTGTCCAGACGCTGGCGGTCAAGCCATAGGGGCTGTCGTTCATCAAGGCCAAAGCCTCGGCGTCGTCTTTGACCTTCATGATGCCAACCACCGGGCCAAAGCTTTCCTCCATCATCACCCGCATCGAGTGATCGACATTGACCAGGATCTGCGGCGCAAGATAGGCGCCGCCGTCATCGGCTGGAAACAGCGCGGGGTCGATCAGAGCTTTTGCGCCTGCGGCCACGGCTTCGGCGATCTGGGCGCGCACCACGGCGGCAAAGCGCTTGTTCGCCATCGGCCCCAAGGTGCTTTCGGCGTCAAAGGGATTGCCCAGTTTCAGCGCCTTGACCCAAGCCACCGATTTTTCGACAAAGGCATCGTAAAGGCTTTCGTGGACATAAATCCGCTCGATGCCGCAGCAGCATTGGCCGGCGTTGAACATCGCGCCATCCATCAGCGTATCTACCGCAGCCTCCAGATCGGCGTCGGCGCGGACATAGCCCGGATCCTTGCCGCCCAGTTCCAGACCCAGCGGGGTAAAGGTGCCGGCGGCGGCGCGTTCAATCGCCTGACCGCCCCCGACGGATCCTGTGAAGTTCACAAAATTGAACGCCCGCGCCCCGATCAAGGCCTCGGTCGTCGGGTGATCCAGCACCACGTTTTGGAACACATCTTGCGGAATGCCCGCGCCGTGAAAGGCCTCGGCAATCCGCTCGCCGACCAGCATGGTTTGGCTGGCGTGTTTCAGCACCACGGTATTGCCTGCGATCAGCGCGGGCACCAAAGTGTTGATGGTGGTCAGATAGGGATAGTTCCAAGGCGCGATGATAAACACCACACCCAAGGCCTGCCGCGCGATATAGCGGCGGAAGGCGGCGCTGTCTTCAATCATCACCGGCGCCAAAGTTTCTGCTGCAATCTCTGACATATAGTCGGTGCGGGCATTCACGCCGCCAAATTCACCGCCAAAGCGGGTCGGGCGGCCCATCTGCCAGGCCAGTTCTTCGACAACGCGCGGGGCCATGGCGTTCAGGGCCGCGACGGCGGCCTTCACCAAGGCAATCCGTTCGGCCAAGGGGCGCGCGGCCCAAGCCGGTTGGGCGGCTTTGGCGCGGGCGGCCATGGCAAAGGCGGCGTCACGCGCAAGCGGCATCCGCTCGGCATAAACCGAGCCGTCAACGGGCGATATCAGCTGTATTGGTGTCATCTTTTACCTCGTAGGGTGTGCATTTATCGCGCACCGCGGCTTTGGGACAGGCGCGCAACCCCTGCGCGCCCGATTGTGTTACGCCCGCTCCAGCAGGCGCTGTAGCTCAAAATCGGTCACCACGCGGTCGGCTTCCGAAACCTCCCATTGCGCGGCGTGGTGGTAATGATCGACCACATCCGCGCCAAAAGCCGCGCGCAACATCGCCGAGCCTTTCAGCTTGGCCGCCGCATCGCGCAGATTATGCGGGATCTCGCGGATGCCATCGGTGTTGTACATATCGCCCGACAATTCCGGCTCCAGCTCCAGCTTTTTCTCGATGCCGTCAAGCCCTGCCGCAAGCAAAGCCGCACAAGACAGATAGGGGTTCGCATCCGATCCCGGAATGCGACATTCTACCCGCACCGCCTTGCTGCCGACACCGCAAACCCGAAAGCCCGCAGTGCGGTTGTCTGCCGACCAAACCGCCTTGGTGGGCGCGAACATCCCGATCGAAAACCGCTTATAGCTGTTGACGTAAGGCGCAAGAAACACCGTCATCTCTTCGGCATAGGCCAGCTGGCCTGCCACGAAATGCTTCATCAGCGCCGACATGCCGTATTTATCGGCCGGATCATAGAAGGCAGGCTTGCCGTCCTTGGTCCAAAGGCTTTGATGCACATGGCTTGATGATCCCGCACGGCGGTGATCGTATTTCGCCATGAATGTCACCGATTTGCCCTTGGCAAAGGCGATCTCTTTGATGCCGTTCTTAACAATTACATGGTTGTCGGCAGTATCAAGCGCGTCGGAATAGCGGTAGTTCACCTCTTCCTGACCGGCATCGGCCTCGCCCTTGGAATTCTCAATCGGAATGCCCGCGCCATAAAGCCCGTTGCGGATGGCGCGCATCACATCCTCTTCCTTGGTGGTCTGGAAGATGTGGTAATCCTCGTTATAGCCCGAAACCGGCTTAAGATCGCGGCAGCCCTGATCGCGCAGATCGGCATAAGAGTTCTCAAACAGATAGAACTCCAGCTCGGTCGCCATCATCGCGTCAAAGCCCATCGCATCGGCGCGCGCCACCTGCTTTTTCAAGATCGCGCGCGGGCTGTGGGGCACCTCATGGCCGTGATGGTCCAGCGTATCGCCCAAGACCAGCGCCGTGCCCTCAAGCCAAGGAATCCGCCGCAGCGTCGCCAAATCGGGCTTTAGCACATAGTCGCCATAGCCGGTCTGCCACGAGCTTGAAGCATAGCCCTGCACCGTGGTCATTTCCATATCCACCGTCAGCAGATAGTTGCAGCAATGCGTCTCTTGCCAGCCGCCATCAATGAAAAACGCCGCATGAAAGCGCTTGCCCATCAAGCGGCCCTGCATATCGATGCCGCAGACCAAAACCGTATCAATCTCGCCGCTTTTTACCGCGGCACTCAGCTCGTCTAATGTCAAATTACCGGCCATATCCGGATCTCCTTTGAGTTTCCCCATCAATTGGGGCTTCAAATGCACAGATGCCGCAGCACCCCCTCGGACGCCCGCCCGCCTCAGCTGGCCTTGGCCTGCCGCTGAATTTCGACCAGCCCCATGTTCAAAACCACCGCCAATTGATCCGCCATATCCGAGACCTGCTCTGGCGTGGCGATCAGGTCATTGCGCAGCTCTAGCATGACATTGGGCAGACCGTAGGGCGTCGCATGCAGCCGCAGGCTGTGGGTCACCTGATCGGCGGCAGAATAGGGCGCATTCAGCTGCACATTCAACCGCGTCTCTTGCGCAGCCACCGCCACCACCGCGCGGGCAAGGGCGTCATCGGCGTCGTGGATCACGCCAAACTCCACCGCGCGCGCCACACCGTGATAGACCGGGGTAAAGGAATGCACCGTCACCACCACCGGGCGCAGCCCCAGCGCGATGCGCTCGGCAATCACCCGCTGCAGCCCCTGCACCCAAGGCAGGTAGACCGCCTGCGTGCGCGCCAAGCGCTCTTGCGCCGAAATCGCGGCATTGCCCGGAATGGTATAAACCTCTGAGCGCAAAGGCATCGCCCCGGCCATATCGGGCGCGCGGTTGCAATCGTAAATCAGGCGGCTGACCGGCGCATGCACCAAAACCGCCTCCAGCCGCAGCGCCAGCGCGCGCGCCAAATCCAGCGCGCCCGGATCCCAAGCGATATGTGCTGCCCGCTCGGCCGCCGTCAGCCCCAGATCGCCCCAAGCTTCGGGAAAGGCATTCGAGCCATGCTCGCAGACCAACACAAACCGCCCCTGCGCGGCCGCGTTCTCGATCAGCGGTTCAAACCGCAAGCTGGTCTCTGCGCCATTCATAGGCTGCGAGTCATCCCTGTTATTTTGCCCAAGGCTGTTCTTTTGCTTGCATTCTGTCAAGAATGTTTCTTTTTGTATAAGTGCTGAAACAATAGTTCCACGCGGAGCCGCCATGACCGAAAAATTGACCCTCGAAGACCAATTGCGCAGCGCTCTGCCCGATCTGACCCGCGCCGAACGGCAATTGGCCAGTCATATCTTGTCACATTACCCGATGGCGGCCTTGGGCTCAATCACGCTGCTGGCCAAGGCCTCGCAGGTCTCGACGCCGACGGTGGTGCGCTTGGCGCAAAAGCTTGGCTATAAGGGCTATCCCGATGTGCAAGCCAGCCTGCGCCGCGAGGTTGAGGCGATGCTGGTCTCGCCGCTCAGCAAACACGACCGCTGGGCGGGGGGGGTGCCCGATACCCATATTCTGAACCGCTTTGCCGATGCGGTGATGGCCAATCTGCAAGCCACGCTTGGCCAGATCGACCATGCCGAATTCGATGCCGCCTGCGCGCTGCTGGCCGATCCCAACCGCCATGTCTTTGCCATGGGCGGCCGCATCACCCATGTCTTGGCCGACTACTTCACCTCGCTGATGAAAGTGGTGCGCTCCGAAGTCACCCTTCTGTCAGACAGCGCCACCACCTGGGCCCCGGCGCTGCTTGATATGAAGCAGGGCGATGTGCTTTTGGTTTTTGACATCCGCCGCTATGAAAACGCCGTGCTGCAAATCGCCGAGATGGCCCGCGAACAAGGTGCCGAGATCATCCTGATCACCGACCGCTGGGTCTCGCCTGCAGCCAGCCTCGCCAGCCATACCCTTGCCTGCCATATCGAGGCCCCCTCAGCCTGGGACAGCAATGTCAGCCTGATGGTGCTGGTCGAAACCCTGCTGGCCTCGGTGCAAAGCAAAACCTGGGATGACACCGCCGTGCGGATGCAGCGGCTGGAATCGCTCTACGCCCGCACCAGGCTGTTTCGCAAATACCGCTAACTTCGCCCTTCATCTGTCTAAAAATATCCTCGGGGGGACGGGTTTGCGCCCGCAAACCCGCGGGGGGCAGACAGCCCCCCGCCTTGGCCGCAGCCTGCGCGCCGCCTCAATAACCGCGCGCGCGGTCCACAAGGTGCAAGAACGGCTCACCCGCCTCGCCGCGGCGAATATTTTCGACCAAGACCTTTGCTGCCCCCGTCGCACGGGTATCCGCGGCGATATGGGGCGTCACCGTCACCTTTGGGTGGTGCCAAAAGGCGTGATCTGCGGGCAAAGGCTCAACCCGAAACACATCCAAGGTCGCATGGCCAAGGGCGCCCGCATCCAGCGCCGCCAGCAAGGCCGCATCGTCAATCAGCGCGCCGCGCCCGGGGTTCAAGATCACCGCCCCCGGCTTCATCCAGCCGATCCGCCGTGCGTCCAGCAGGTTCTCGGTCTCGGGGGTTTTGGGCAGCAGCGTCACCACAATATCGCCGCCGCGCAGCACGGCTTCCAGCCCCGCCTCGCCGTGAAAACAAGGGATGCCCGGCACCGATTTCTCGGTCCGGCTCCAGCCCTGAACCTGAAAGTTCAGCGCCGCCAGCGCGCGCGCGCAAGCGGTGCCAAGCGCGCCCATCCCCAGCATCGCCACCCGACGCTCGCGCGCCAGTGGCGGGCAGGTCGGATCCCACAGATGGCCCGGATTGACGATATGGCGGTCGATGCCCAGATGATGGCGCAGGCTATGGCCGACCACCCATTCCACCATGCCCTCGGTCAGACCTGTATCGACCATCCGGCACAAAGGCTGGGTCAGCGTCGCATTGCCGACAATCCGCTCGACCCCCGCCCAAAGGCTTAGCACGGCTTTGCAGCGGGTAAATGCGGTGAAATCCTGCAAGGGGGCCGAGGGCGCGTAAAGGATATAGTCCACCGCCGCAGGCTCGGGAGCCTTGGTCACCACCTCGGCGTCAATCCCGGCCTCTGCCAGCAGGGCGGGCAAAATCTCGCGGTATTCGTCCCAAACGGCGGGGGCAGCGAAATAAAGGCAAAGCGTCATGCGGGTCTCCTGTTCTGTCTTAGCGTGGCCGATGCACAATCGCGCTTTGCACCAAGCCAAAGGCCACCAAGATCACCAATGTCGCCGATCCGCCATAGCTGAGCAGCGGCAAAGGCACGCCGACCACCGGCGCCATCCCCATCACCATCGACAGGTTCACCGCGATATAAAGGAAAAAGTTCATCGCAACGCCAACAATCAGCAGTTGGCTGAAGCGATCCTTATTTTGCACCGCCGCCCAAATCAGCATCACCAAAACCAGCGTATAAAGCGCCAAAAGCGAGATGGCGCCGACAAAGCCAAACTCTTCGCCCAGCGTGGTAAAGATGAAGTCGGTGTGCTTTTCGGGCAGAAAATTCAACCGGCTTTGCGTGCCCTGCATAAAGCCCTTGCCGCCCCAGCCGCCTGACCCCAGCGCGATCTTGGCCTGAATGATGTTATAGCCCGCACCCAAGGGGTCGGCACTTGGGTCCAAAAAGGTGTGAATGCGCTTGTATTGGTAATCATGCAGCAATTGCCACGATCTGCCTTCGGAATAGATCACCGCAAAGACCGTGCCGCCGACCATGGCGATCACGGCGGCGA
This sequence comes from Cypionkella sp., assembly GCF_036782355.1. Taxonomy (NCBI): domain Bacteria; kingdom Pseudomonadati; phylum Pseudomonadota; class Alphaproteobacteria; order Rhodobacterales; family Paracoccaceae; genus Cypionkella; species Cypionkella sp. The sequence continues at coordinate 6,191 of NZ_DAIPZF010000018.1, read as the reverse complement.
AATACCAAAGCGACACGCCGGCTGCAAACATCACCCCACCGCCTGCCACCACCAGCATCACTGATGTGCCAAGATTGGGCTGCATCAGCACCAAAATCGTCGGCGCAACCACCAGCAGCACCGGCAAAAGCACCCAGAGCGGCTTGGAGACTTTCTTATCCGGCAGCCAGTCATAATAGGCCGCCAGCATCATCACCAAAGTGACCTTCATCAGCTCGGAGGGTTGAATGCGGATAAAGCCCAGATCAATCCAGCGCTGCGCGCCCATGCCGACCACGCCAAAGAACTCGACGATCAGCAACAGCACCATGCCAAGCGCATAGGCCAGCCCCGACATCGACCGCCAGAACCAGATCGGCACCACCGCCACTGCCAGCAAGATCACCATGCCCAAGCCATAGCGTTTGATCTGCGGCAGCGCCCAGACATCCATCTGCCCGCCGGCAATGGAATAGAGCATCAGCCAGCCAATCGCCGCAATCGCCGTCAGGACCAAGATCAGCGCCCAATTGATGTAAAACACCTTGGAAAAGCCGGTTGGCGCAAGTTTCAGGCGGTATTCCAGAAAGCTCATCGGGCTATACCTTTGACGGCGCAGGCGGGCTGCCATCGGGCAGGCGCAGCTTGAGCGCGTTCAGCAAAGTCTCCATCCGGCCGCGCTGCGAAGGCGGATAGGCGCTGAGCGGCGGAATATCCCCCGTCATCGCCCGCAGCAAGGCATCGCGCGCAATCGGCCCCGCCACCCCTGACCCCGAACTGCCATGCTCGACCACGACTGAAACGGCATAGCGCGGGTTGTCGGCAGGGGCAAAGGCCACAAACAAAGCGTGGTCGCGCTGCTTCCATGGCAAATTGTCATTGCTAACCACGCCCGAGTCGCGCTCGGCTGAGGAGATATTGCGCACCTGTGCGGTGCCAGATTTGCCGCACATCTGCATGGTCTCATCGGCAATCCGCGCCCCTTTGCCGGTGCCATGCTGACCGTTCATCACCTCGAACATCGCCATTTGCACCGCGCGCAGCTTGGCGCCTTCAAGCCCAAGGCTGGGGGCGGGGGGCACTGGCACCGGCTGATCGTTGATCGAATGGATGATGCGCGGTTCAACCTCGGTGCCGCTGGCGATACGGGCGGCCATCACCGCCAGTTGCAGCGGCGTTGCCAAAACATAGCCCTGCCCGATCGAGGCGTTGATGGTGTCGCCGATCAGCCATTCCTTTTTATAGCGCGCCTGCTTCCAATCGCGGTCTGGCATCAGCCCGTCGGAAATCGCCGACATCGGCAGATCGGCGCGCGCGCCAAAGCCCAGCTTGCGGCCCATCTCGGCGATCTTGTCGATGCCGACCTTTTGGCAGGTGTCATAATAAAACACATCGCAGCTTTCGGCCAAAGACTTTTTCAGATCCACCTTGCCGTGGCCCGAGTGTTTCCAGCAGTAAAACTTGCGGCCCGAAACTTCCAAATAGCCGTTGCAGCGCACAGTGCTGTTTTCGTCAATCGCACCCTCGGCAAGGGCAGCCAAAGCGGTGACCATCTTGAAGGTCGAGCCCGGCGGATAAGCCCCCTGCACCACCTTGTTGGCCAAGGGGCGGTGGTCGTTTTCGGTCAGCGCGGAATAGTCTTTTTGGCTGATCCCGCGCACAAACAGATTGGGATCAAACGACGGCGACGAGACCGCGGCAATAATATCGCCATTGGTGACATCCATCACCACACAGGCCGCACTTTCATCGCCCAAGCGGGCTTGTACGAAATTCTGCACATCGGCGTCGATGGTCAGCCGCAGGTCGCGACCCTTGACGCCTTCTTCGCGGCTCAGTTCGCGCATCACCCGACCAAGGGCGTTAACCTCGATCCGCTTGGTGCCCGCCGATCCGCGCAGCGTGTCCTCCATCCAGCGTTCGACCCCGATCTTGCCGATTTGAAATTTGGGGATACGCAGCAAAGGATCAGGGCTTTCTTGCGCCGCGATATCCTTATCCGAGACGGCGCCAACATAGCCGACGATATGGGCGAAATCGATGTCGCGCGGATAGACGCGGCTAAGGCCCACCTCGGGCGAGACACCGGGCAGGGCAGGGCTATTGACCGAAATGCGCGACAATTCATGCCAATCTAAGCGCTCGGCCACAATGATTGGCACAAAGGCGCTGTTGCGCTTGATATCTTTCATCGTGCTGGCCAGATCGTCTTTTGTCATCGGAATAAGATGGCTTAAGCGGTGCAGCACGGCCTCGACCTCGGCATCGGTCTTGCCTGCATCTTCGCGGGTGATGGTGACGCGGTAGTTTTGCTCATTGCCTGCGATCAACTTGCCATTGCGATCTTGGATCAAGCCGCGCGCCGGTGGGATCAGCCGGATGTTGATGCGGTTCTCTTCGGCCAGCAGACGAAACTCGGCCGCCTGATCGACGCCCAGAAACCGCATGCGCGCGCCCAAGGCCGCGACCATGGCCGACATGCCCGCACCCATCAGCAAAGCCCGCCGCGTGACGCGGCGCGCGCTTGCTTCGGTATCGCGAGGCGTGCGTCTCATGCGGTCAAACCTCCTTAAAGCCGCCGACCATAGGCATCAACTTCGCCCATCGCGGGTTTGCGCAGATCCAGCACCACCCGCGACAGATAGACCACTGCCGGATAAAACAGCACCGACCAGAACAGCTGAGCCAAAGCAAAGCCTAATCCTGCCTGCGGCAAAAGCACCATCGCGAAGATCAGCCGATAGATCACAATCATGGCAAACATCAGCCCTGTCACCAACAGCCATTCTACCATAAAGCTTAACTCACGCGTCAAAGCCACGCGGCCGCGCACAAATTCCGACCCCATCAGCACCAGCAGCGTCCACAGACCCGGCGGGCGCATCAGCAGCAGATCTTCCAAAAACACCACCGCCGCAATCAGCAGCACCGGCAGATAATCGGGCCGCCGCATTGTCCAAGCAAAGATCAGACACAGCAGCAGATCTGGGCCAGGCATGCGGTCAAGCCAGACCCAAAGCCTGCACAAACTGGCCTCGGGCGCACAGCTGGCGGCCTCAGCCAAGGGCAGCGGCAGCAGGCGCCAAAACAAAGTTGCCAGTGCTATGCCCAAAAACATCACCCGATGCAGCCAAATCTCACGCGTGGCCCCGTCGATCATTGCAAATCGCCCCTAGCCATTGCTGCCCGCCTCGGCGGCGCTCGACGGTAAAGGCGCAGGTGGTGCGGGCGGACCTTGCAGCGGCGGCAGTGCCAAAAGCGCGCCAGGATCGATGATCGCGGTCAGCGCATTGCTGCGCAGCACCCGCAAAAACTCCAGCCGCTGATAATCAGCCGCAAGTGCCACCCGCAGCCGCTTATCGGTGCCCAAAACTACCGTGCCCACCAAAAGCCCGGCTGGAAACATCCCGCCATCGCCCGAACTGACCACCCGATCGCCCGGCCGCACTGCGTCTGGGTCTTCGATAAACTCCAGCGGTGGCAGATCAGAATTGTCGCCGGTCAGAATCGATTGCTGTCCCAAGGGCTGGATGGTGACCGGAATCCGGCTGTTGCTGTCGGTCAGCAAGATCACGCGGCTGGTCTGATGCCCAACCCCCGAAATCCGCCCGACCAAGCCGATGCCATCCATCGTCGCCCAACCGTCTTTGATGCCATCGCGCGCGCCCACATTCAGCAAAACCGATTGCCGAAACGGGCTGCCGCTGTCGGCCAGAACAACGCCCGTCACATGCGTCAGCTTTGGGTCCAGCCGCACATGGTTCAAATCCAGCAGACGCGCGTTCTTTTGTTCCAGCTGAAGGGCGGCTTCTTTCCACGCCTTCATCTGGCGCAATTCTTCGCGCAGTTGCTGGTTTTGCTCGTAAAGCCGCGCATAAGACTGAAAGTCCTGCACCACTTCCAGCCCCCAAGTCACCGGCGCCATCGCCCAGTGAAACGAAGGCACAAAGCGGTCGATCAAGGCGGCACGAAACCGCTCGACCCTTGGGCTATCAATCCGCCACAGGAAAAATACCGCCAGCAGCACAAGCACCAGCAAAGCAACCAAAATCCGCCGCAGCGGTCGGTGAAACTCTTCAGGTGTGCTGCGCATCTTTGCCATATAAGGCCCGTTTTATCTAAAGCGATCCAAAGGCCCAGCCTAATTTTAGCTGTCGTAATCAATTACATGGCGCAATTGCCGCTCGTATTCCAAGGCCTTGCCGGTGCCCAGGGCCACGCAGTTCAACGGCTCGTTGGCCACCGAAATCGAAAGCCCGGTCTGCTCGCGCAGCGCCAGATCCAGATCGCCCAAAAGCGCGCCGCCACCCGTTAGCATCACGCCACGGTCAACGATATCTGCCGCCAGATCTGGCGGGGTGGTTTCCAGCGCCTGCATCACCGCGTCGCAAATCTGCTGCACGGGTTCGGACAGGGCTTCGGCGACTTGCGCTTGATTGATCTCGGTTTCCTTCGGCACGCCGTTCAGCAAATCGCGGCCGCGAATGGTCATCGACGAGCCGCGCCCATCATCGGGCATCCGCGCGGTGCCGATGCTGGTCTTGATCCGCTCGGCGGTGCTTTCGCCGATCAACAGGTTCTGATGCCGGCGCAGATAGCTGATGATTGCCTCATCCATTCGGTCGCCACCAATGCGGACCGAGCGGGCATAGACGATGTCGCCCAAGGACAGAACCGCCACTTCGGTGGTGCCGCCGCCGATATCAACCACCATATTGCCGGTTGGATCGGTGATCGGCATGCCTGCGCCAATGGCCGCAGCAATCGGTTCGGCAATCAGCCCTGCACGCCGCGCGCCAGCAGACAGCACCGATTGGCGGATGGCGCGTTTTTCAACCGGCGTGGCGCCATGCGGGACGCAGACGATGATCTTGGGCTTCGAAAAGGTCGTGCGCCGATGCACTTTGCGGATGAAATGTTTGATCATTTCTTCGGCAGCCTCGAAATCGGCAATCACGCCGTCGCGCATCGGCCGGATCGCCTCGATCGAGCCGGGGGTGCGCCCCAGCATCAGCTTGGCATCCTCGCCCACCGCCAAGACCTGCTTTTTGCCGTCTTTGGTGTGATAGGCCACAACCGAGGGCTCGTTCAAAACAATGCCCTTCCCGCGCACATAGACCAGTGTGTTGGCTGTGCCGAGGTCGATCGCCATATCTGACGAGAAGATGCTCGAGAGGAGTGACATTCTAAGCTGATCCTTGATCGCAAAATAACAATTTCCCGCGACTCACCAAAGTGATGCAGGCACGTTCATATAAGGACAGTGCGGCCAAGACGAAAGCCAAGATCCTAAGATACTGCGCCTTTCCGCCTTTTGCAGAAAAATGCAACCTCTTTCCGCGTCCAAGGTCTGGATTCCCTGAAATCCTTGACATTTTGCAATATCAGCCGTCGTGCCGCCGTCTAAGCTTGTGTGGCAACAAAGCGCAACACCCCTGCAAGACCCGCCACCCCCGCGCCATCGGCGGGGTGATTGACGCCGTCTTTCACCTCGACCTCGGCAAAATCAAACGGGCTTACCCCTGCAAGGCAGGCGACATTTATGCCAAATTGGTGCGGGTTCGAGCGGCGCTGATGATGGGTGTAAATGCCGCAAAAGCTGCAAAAGTAGTGCTTCGCGGTCTTCGAGTTGAACTGATAGAGCGTCAGCTTGTCTTGGCCCTGCACAAAGCTGATATCCTCCAGCCGCGCCGAGACCGCAACCGCGCCGCGCATCCGGCAATAGGAACAGGTGCAGCGCCGAATGCTGTCAAATCCATCACACAGCCTGACCTGAAACTGCACCGCCCCACAATGACAAGCGGCCTGATGCAGATTGCTCATGGTAAGGCCCTTTCAAAATTGAAGACGCTGGTAAGATCAAAGCATGGTTCTGCGGGTTTTCAAGCCCATTTTATCGCCGCCCCGCTGGCAGCCGACAACCGGTGCGATTTGCATATTTTCGCCTGATTGCTGCCCGTAATGCTTAATAGAATCCAAATATTTACAGTTTTACGACATGTTCCAAGTCTAGCGGCTATGTTTGCGCAAAAGATCAGAGCTTTGGATCAGGCCAGCTCATTGGCGGATTAGGATCTGCCAAGGGAAGGTGAGACGCTACGTCGCCTGCTGAAAGCTCGGCTGCCTGACAGGGCGCAGCACATCGCTTGGCGTGCAGGCGCGGGCAGGGCCCTCCCTGCGGTCGTCGCGGTCGCTGCGGGGCAGACCATGCG
>NZ_DAIPZF010000017.1:0-71143 GCF_036782355.1 Cypionkella sp. | reverse complement strand
GCCCGCCCACCCCGCGTCTTTGGGGGGCGGCAGGCGGTGTGAAGGAAAACTGGAGAGAAGATGCAGGCGCAGTATGTGATTATCGGCTCGGGCTCGGCTGGCTCGGCGATTGCCTATCGGTTGGGCGAGGCTGGCAAGTCGGTGATCGTGATCGAACAGGGCGGCAGTGATCGGGGTCCGTTTATTCAGATGCCCGCGGCGCTGTCTTATCCGATGAACATGCCGATCTATGATTGGGGGTTTCAGTCCGAACCCGAACCGCATTTGGGCGGGCGCAGGCTGGCCACGCCGCGCGGCAAGGTGGTGGGCGGGTCGTCCAGCATCAACGGCATGGTCTATGTGCGCGGCAATGCCAAGGATTACGACACTTGGGAAGCGATGGGCGCGCAGGGCTGGTCCTATGCCGATGTGCTGCCCTATTTTCAGCGCATGGAGCATTGGCACGGCGCCGAAGATGCGGGCGGTGATGCAGGCTTTCGCGGCCGCAAAGGGCCTTTGCACATCACCCGCGGGCCGCGCAACAACCCGCTGTTTGACGCCTTTATCAAGGCCGGTCAGCAAGCAGGCTACCCCGTCACCCCCGATTACAACGGCGCCCAGCAAGAGGGGTTTGGCGCGATGGAGGCGACGATCTATAAGGGGCAGCGCTGGTCGGCGGCCAATGCCTACCTGAAACCTGCGATCAAGGCGGGCAATGTCACGCTGGTGCGCGGCTTTGCGCGCCGGGTGGTGATCGAGGCCGGCCGCGCCGTCGGCGTCGAGATCGAGCGCGCAGGCGCCATCGAGGTGATCCGCGCCAGCGCTGAGGTCATCGTTGCGGCCTCTGCGATCAATTCGCCCAAGATCTTGATGCTGTCGGGCATCGGCGATGCGGCCCAGCTTGCACAATTGGGCATCCCTGTGGTGGCCGACCGCAAGGGCGTGGGCGCAAATCTGCAAGACCATCTAGAGGTCTATATGCAGTTTCAGGCAAAACTGCCGATAACGCTTTATAAATACTGGAATATCCTTGGCAAAGCCCTGATCGGCGCGCAGTGGTTGTTCACCCGCAAAGGCCTTGGCGCCAGCAATCAGTTCGAGGCTTGCGGCTTTATTCGCAGCGATAAGGGCGTGGAATATCCCGACATTCAGTATCACTTTTTGCCCATCGCCGTGCGCTATGACGGCAAGGTGGCTGCGGGCGGCCATGGCTTTCAGGTGCATACCGGCCCGATGCGCTCGGCCTCGCGCGGGGCGGTGACGCTGGCCTCGGCAGATCCAAAGGTCGCGCCAAAGATCGTGTTCAACTATATGTCGCAGGCCAGCGATTGGCGCGATTTCCGCAAAGCGCTGCGGCTGACGCGTGAGATTTTTGCCCAAGCCGCGATGGCCGTGCATGTGAAAACCGAAATCCAGCCCGGTCAGGATCTGCAAAGCGACGCAGAGCTGGACAGCTTTATCCGCGACCATGCCGAAAGCGCCTATCACCCTTGCGGCACCTGCCGGATGGGGCGGGCGGATGATCCGCTGGCGGTGGTTGATCCTGAATGCCGCGTGATTGGCGTCGAGGGGCTGCGGGTTGCCGACAGCTCGATCTTCCCGCAGGTGACCAATGGCAATCTGAACGGGCCTTCGATCATGACCGGCGAAAAAGCCGCCGATCACATCTTGGGGCGGCGCTTGGCGAAATCCAATCTGGCGCCGGTGATGGCGCAAAACTGGCGCGAGGCGCAACGCTGAGGTTGATCAAGATCAAGGCGTTAGGCGGGAGATGCGGCTAATCTGATCCAATGATAAAAGGAGCAGACCATGTCACATACCCCGCACGCCTTGGCCGAAGACTTTCCCGAACTTGCGCAAAAGATCATGGCGCTGAAGGAAAGCGACGCGCATTTTGCCAAGCTGGTCGAGAGCTATAACGACGTCAACCATCAGGTTTACCGCGCCGAAAACCGGCTTGATCTGCTGACCGAAGCGCAGGAAGAGGCGCTGAAACGCGAACGCGCCCTGCTGAAAGACCATATCTGGCAGCATGCGAAATAGCGCTTTGGCGTCTTAGGCCGCCAAGACAATCAGATCGCGCGGGTTAAATTCAATCGCCACATGATCGCCCACCATCGGTGGAGCATGATCAAAGCGGTTAAAGGTATCCAGCGCCAGCGCTTGCCCGCCCGATTGCAGCCGCAAGCGAATGACTGCGCCCATGAATTCAACCGCCGTTACCTCGGCGGGCAGGGTGGTGATCTGGCCCAGAACCGCGCCCTTGTGGCCTTGCAGGTGCAGGGCTTCGGGGCGCAGGGCAAGCGCGATCTGGCTGCCCTTTGCGCCCTGAATCGGGGCTGAAAGCCGCAGGGACTGGCCTGCCATACCAACCTCGCCCGCGCTTGGGTCAAGGATGGTGGCGGTCAGGGTGTTCAGGGTGCCGACGAAATTGGCAACAAAGCGGCTGCTGGGCTGGCTGTAGATCTGAAACGGCGTGCCGATCTGCTCGGCGCGGCCATCGTTCATCACCACAACGCGGTCTGACATCGACAGCGCCTCTTCCTGATCGTGGGTGACGAAAATCGTGGTGATGCCCAGCTTTTGCTGGATCTCACGAATTTCGGCACGCAGGCTGACGCGAATTTTCGCGTCCAGCGCCGAGAGCGGTTCGTCCAGCAACAAAACCCTTGGCCGGGGTGCCAAGGCGCGAGCCAATGCCACGCGCTGCTGCTGGCCCCCCGACAGCTGATAGGGATAGCGCGCGCCCAGATCGGGCAGGCCGATCAGCGCCAGCATCTCGGCCACGCGGGCACGAGCCTCTGCGGCAGCCACACCTTGAATGCGCAGGCCAAAGCCGACGTTTTGCGCCACGGTCAGGTTGGGAAACAGCGCATAGGCCTGAAACACCATGCCGATGTTGCGCTGATTGGGGCGCTGGGTGGTGATGTCTTGCCCGTCAATCACAATCGCGCCCGCCGAGGGCGTCTCAAACCCCGCCACCATGCGCAGCACCGTGGTTTTGCCGCAGCCCGATGGCCCCAGCAGGGACACAAACTCGCCCTGACCAATCCCCAGATCAAAGGATTTTACCACATGATTGCCGCCAAAGGATTTTTGCAGGTTGCTCAGATCAAGAAATGCCATCAGCGATGCGCCCTTTGATGTTTGAAAAGACGCGGAACCAGTTGGATCAGCGCCATGCAGCCCCAGGTCAGGGCAAAAGTCATAACCGCCAATGCGGCGGGCTCGTAGGCCTTGTTGCCGCCAGCCCAGACCATAAAGGGGCCAAAGGCGGGGCGGTTCAACAAGGCCGCAAAGACATATTCGCCAATCACGATGGCAAAGGTCAAAAACGCCCCCGACAGCACCGCCACCAGCACATTGGGCAAGATCACCCGCAGCAAGATCACCGGCCAGCTTGCGCCAAGGCTTTGCGCGGCCTCGGTCAAGGTCGAGATGTCGATCGCCGCCAGACCAGTATCGACGGCGCGGTACATATAGGGCAGCGACAGTACCGAATAGCCCAGCATCAACAGCACATCGGTGCCAAAGGCGCTGCCGGTCATCGGCAACAGGCTCGAGGTGTTGAACAGCCGGATATAGCCGAACACGATCACAATCGGCGGGATCACCAGCGGCAGCAGGGTGATAAACTCGATCAGCGGCCGCAGCCGTGGCAGTTTCAGGCGCACCCAATAGACCGTGGGCACCACCACAAACACGCCAAAGACAATCGTCAGCAGCGCCATCACCGCAGAATAGCCAAAGGTGGCCTGAAACTGCGGATCCCCCAGCACCGAGCGATAGGCATCAAGGCTATAGGTGCCGCGCCGCATCCGCAGCGAAAACTCGACCATGCCGACCATCGGCAAAAAGAAATAGCAAAAACCAAAGCCAAAGGCGGCCCAAGACCAGAAACGCTTCATTTCATCCACCTTTCGGCGCGGCTGCGCATCACGATATAGACGCCGTTGGACAGGCCAGTGATCACGATCATGCCAAAGGCCAGCGCATAGCCCAGATGCGGGTCTTGCAGCACATCGCCGCGAATTTGGTTGAACAAAAGGATCGGCGCGATCGACAACAGCGATCCGGTCAGCGCAATCGCCGTGGCCACAGCCCCAAAAGAATTGGCAAACAGCAGCGCCAAAGTCCCCAGCAAAGACGGCCAAAGCACCGGCAGCGCCACCATCCGCCAATATTGCGAGGTGCTTGCGCCCAAAACTTCTGCGGCCTCGCGCCATTCGCGGCGCAGCCCGTCCACGGCAGGGGTGATGATCAAGACCATCAGCGGGATCTGGAAAAACACATAAGTCATCACCAGCCCCCAAAACCCGATCAGGTTAAAGCCCATGGTGTAGATGTTCACTCCAAACCAATCGCGCAGCAGCATGGTGACAAAGCCCACCCGCCCCAGCGTCGCCATATAGGCAAAACTCAGCGGCACGCCGGCAAAGTTCGAGGCCACGCCCGAAAACGTCATCGTCACCGCGCGCAAGCCGCTTGGTAGCCCGCCCAGACAGACCGCAAGCGCGATGGCAAAGCCGACCGAGCAGCCGATGATCGAAGAGGCAAGGCTTAGCCGGATCGACAAGGAAAACGCATTGGTGATTTCAGGGGTGAACAGATTGCCGATGTTTTGCAGCGTCAGCTTGCCCTCGGCGTCAAAAAACGCCCCCGTGACGATGTTCATGGTGGGCAGGATCAAAAACAGCAGGGCAAAGGCCAAAAACGGCACAACCCCCAGCCAGTTCAAGGACCGTCCCTTCAGCAGCGGGCGCAGCTTTGGCATCATTCATCCGATCATAGAAAAAGCCCGCCCCGACTGTTATCGGGGCGGGCTTGGGGTATTGATTACTCGACTTTAACGCCGACGACAGCTTCCCAGCCAGCGGTCACGCCTTCTTTATGCGCGCCTTGCTGTTCCAAAGTTGGGAACACGGCCTTTTCATAAGCAGCGGCTGGTGGCAGCTTTGCCATCATCTCGGCAGGGATCACATCGCGCTTTGCCAGATCGTTAAAGCGGATTGGGTGGCAATAGCCGTTCAACCAGCCCAGCTGACCTTCGTCGGAATAGATGTATTCCATCCAAAGTTTTGCAGCATTCGGATGCGGTGCAAAGGCCGAGATCGCCTGCACATAAACGCCAGCCAAGACGCCCGAAGCCGGGATCACGACTTCGGCTTTAGGGTTGCCAGCCAGCGTGTCGCGCCATGCCAGCGCGTTATAGTCCCAAGCTGCGACGATCGGGGTGGCGCCCTGTGCGATGGTGCCGGTTTTACCGCTGACAGGAACGAAGTTGCCGGCCTTGTTCAGACCCGCCATAAACTCCAGACCCTTGGCAGCCGAGTCAGCCCCTGGCTCTGCGCCCGCAGCCATACCTGCCGACATCACCGACATCAGGCCTTGGTTGCCCGAACGTGGATCGCCCGACAAAGCAAAAGCGTTTGCATATTCTGGCTTCATCAGATCGGACCAATCGGTTGGCACATTTGCCACCAGATCGGTGTTCACGATAAAGGACATCACGCCATAGTAATCGCCATACCAAAAGCCGTCGGCGTCTTTGGCGCTGTCTGGGATGCTGTCCCAAGTTGCGACTTTGTAAGGCTGGATCAGGCCCTCTTCTTTGGCAGCGGGACCAAAGGACAGGCCGATGTCAACAACGTCTGGCGCTTGTGGGCCGGTGTTGCCTTTGTTGGCGCGGATCGCTTCCAATTCGTCAGCCGAGCTGCCGTCTGGGTTCAATTCGTTGACAGTGATCTCTGGATACTTGGCTTTAAAGCCTTCGATCACAGCGCCGTAGCCACACCAGTCATGCGGCAAAGCGATGGTGGTCAGGGTGCCTTCGGCTTTGGCAGCGGCAACCAGATCGTCCATCGATTGGGCAGCCGCCATCGAGACGCCCATCGCCAGAAGGCTGGCCGAGGTTGCAAGGGTTTTCATCAGGGTCATCGGGACTCTCCTATATCGCACGGCGTGATGTGCCAGAATCAACAGCGGTTCTGGTGGGGCCTGCTGGCGGCAGAGCTAGGCTTGCTTTGTGACGGCTCTGTAACGGATTTGCGAATTATTTAAGCAATGTCATTGGGTTGCGGGGCGTTCCTCTTGTCATCGAAGTTTCACATCGCTGAAATCTAAGCGTCATGAACACAGCCCATGCTGGTGGTGACACCAAAAGTGGGGCCCCAAATATGCTGACCATCCGGAACCTGACGCGCCAGTTTGGCGCGAAAGCCGCCGTAGACAATGCCAGCTTTACGCTGGATCGGGCGGGGTTCATCGGGATCATCGGCCGCTCGGGTGCCGGCAAATCGACGCTGTTGCGGATGATCAACCGGTTGACGGACGTCAGTTCTGGCGAGATCAGCTTTGAGGGCCGTCCGGTCTCGACGCTGACCGGAGCTGCCATGCGACAGTGGCAGGGCCAATGCGCGATGATTTTTCAGCAGTTCAATCTGGTGCCGCGCATGGATGTGGCCTCGAATGTGCTGCATGGTTTGCTGAACAAAAGATCGACACTGGCCGCGATGTTCAACATCTGGTCGGATGCCGATATTGCCCGCGCGCTGGCGATCCTGGATCGTCTTGGCATTGCCGAGCAGGCCCCGAAGCGCGCAGAGGCGTTGTCGGGTGGCCAGCAGCAGCGCGTGGCAATAGCGCGGGCATTGATGCAAGACCCAAAGATCATTCTGGCCGATGAACCCATCGCCAGTCTTGACCCAATGAACGCCCAAGTGGTGATGGACGCGCTGCGCCGTATCCACGACGAAGATGGCCGCATGGTCATCGCCAATCTACATACCTTGGACACCGCGCGGCGTTATTGCGACCGCGTGATCGGAATGCGCGACGGGCGCATCGTCTTTGACGGCACACCCGATCAGCTGACCACAGGTGTCGCGCGCGACATCTACGGCGCAGATGCCTCGTTTTCCGAGGCGACCACCTCCACCGCTTTGCCCGCCGACCGCGCTTATGCCGAGGCGATGCTGTCCTGACTTAACCCAAAGCCCCCAAGTGCGGGGCGCAATTCGGAGACGACCATGAAAAAGCTGCTAGTCCTTTTGGCTGCCACCACCTGCATCGGCACCGCTCATGCGCAAGAGATCAAAGAATTCAACATCGGCATTCTGGGCGGCGAAAACGCGCAAGACCGCATGTCGTCGAACGAGTGCTACCGCGCAAAGATCGAAGAAGCCTTGGGCGTGCCGGTTCAGGTTTTCACCCCAGCCGATTATGACGGCGTTATTCAGGGCCTGCTGGGCGGCACCATCGACATGGCTTGGCTGGGCGCTTCTGGCTATGCCAAAGCCTATCTGACCGACGATAAGGCCGTTGAAGTGCGCCTGACCAAAGAAAACCTGAACGGCTCGACCGGCTATTATTCCTTTGGTTTTGCCCGTAAAGACAGCGGCATCACCTCGATGGACGATGCCAAGGGCAAGGTTTTCGCTTTTGGCGAGCCAAACTCGACCTCGGGCTATCTGGTTCCCGGTGCGGAATTGATCGCGAAATACGGCCCGCTGGAAAACTACTTCTCGGAGGTGAAATTCTCGGGCGGTCACGAGCAGACCATCGTTGGCGTCAACAAGGGTGACTTTGCGGCTGGCGTGTCTTGGGCCGACGGCGTTGGCAACTGGGAAGACGGCTATTCTTCGGGCGCCTTCCGCAAGGCCGCTGACGCGGGTCTGGTGGACATGAACGATCTGGTGGAAATCTGGCGCTCGAAACTGATCCCAGAGGGTCCGATGGTTGTGCGCGCAGCCCTGCCAGCCGACGTCAAAGACAAGGTCACCCAAGTGACCGCCGATCTGTGGGAAACCGATGCGAAATGCGCCTATGGCGTGGCTGCGGGCGATGCGAAAGACTTCGTTCCTGCAACTCACGACATGTATCTGGGCATCATCGCGGCGCGTAAGCTTCAGAGCAACTAAGATTTTAGCAGCCTCTGCCGGACCCTTTTCAAAGGGTCCGGCAATTTCTTTTCCAAAGCCAGTATCTGCGGGAGCCAGCATGGTTGATGTTTCTTTTGGGCCAAGCGGCGGCAAGCGGCCTGATCCGGCGACGCTGGAAGGGGCCTATCTGCTGCAAGCCCGCCGCAAGCGGCTTTATGGCACGATTTTGCTGGTGTTCTTTGTGGCGCTGATGGCCTCGGGGTTTCAGACCGCGCAAGACCGCAATGCAGGCGATTTTCTGGCCGGTCTGCACCGCTTGGATGACTTTCCTGGCGAAGTCTTCTCTGAGGCTTGGCGCAACCGCGCCAATCTGCCCGAGCTTTTCCTGAAGTTTCTGCCCTCGTTGATCGAGACCATCAACATCGCCGCAACCGCGACGCTGATCGGGGTGTTGCTGGGTGCGCCGGTGGCGATTTTGTCAACGCGCGGTCTGGCGCGCTGGCCGGCGCTGACGCCGCTGTTTCGTCGCATGGCCGATGTGATGCGCGCCGTCCCCGAGATTGTGATCGCGCTGGTGTTGATTTTTATTCTGGGCAGCGGGCCGGTGCCTGCGGTCTTGGCAATTGCCTTCCACTCGACCGGCGCTTTGGGCAAATTGTTTTCGGAATCTGCCGAAAACGCCGATCTGAAACCTGTTGAAGGCTTGGCCTCGACGGGGGCGAATTGGTCGCAACAGATTTGGCTGGGGGTGCTGCCGCAGGTAGCGCCAAACTGGCTGTCCTATGCGCTGATGCGCTTCGAGATCAACGTGCGGGCCTCGGCCATTCTGGGCTTTGTGGGCTCGGGCGGCATTGGCTATGATTTAAAGCTGGCGATGCAATGGGGGGGCGGCAAATACGATCAGGTGGTGGCGATTTTTCTGCTGCTGTTTCTGGCGATTGTGACCTTTGACCAAATCTCGAGTGCTGCCCGCAACCGGCTTGTGAAAGGTCGCAAAGATGTCTGATATCGCGCTTATGTCGCTGCAAACCAGCTTTCGTCGCCGCCGCCTGACGGCTTTGGCGGTGCCGGTCTTGATCCTGTTTTATCTCATCTATACCGCGATCAGCTTTGATGTTGTGGGGCTTGCGCAAAAAGCAAATCTGAACAACGCCAAGATTTTGCTGTCAGATTTCGTCAGCTATAAAACCCATGTCACCCGCAACAACCGCGACGGGGTGGTGACGGTGGCGATCGAGGGCGAAGCCAAGGGCATCTATCCACCCGCGCATTTGCCCGACTGGGTGCAGGTGAGTGGCGACACCACCACGATTGATCTGGGGCGCGGGCATATCGTCACCTATAGCCCCGATGCCGCGCGCTATCTTGTGCCCGACTACGGTGTGATCGACATCAAAAGCGATGGTTCCAAGCTGACGCTGACCGCGCCGCAGCCAGTGCCAAGCTGGATCAACGTCACCGATACCCGCATTTCGGTGACCACGGCGCAGGGGCGCTTTGCCTATTCGCGCTCAAAGGTTGAAACCTTTCGCTATCAGCCCGGGTGGGAGATGTTTTTCTTCACCCTCGACAGCCCGTTTTACGGCAAAAGCTATGGCCAGTTAACCACAATGCTGATGGGGCCACGGATTGACCCTGCGCGCAGCAATCTGGCGTTGATGACGCATGATTTTTGGACCAACCAGCTGTGGCATCACGCCGATGTGGCTTGGGCGATGTATGAAACCGTGCTGATGGCCTTTCTGGGCACCTTTGGCGCGGCCTTGGTGGCGCTGCCCTTGGCCTTTATGGCGGCTTCGAACTTTACCCCCTTCAAGGCGGTGCGCTTTGCGTTCCGGCGGGTGTTTGACTTTGTGCGCGGGGTTGATGCGCTGATCTGGACCATCATCTTGTCGCGCGCCTTTGGGCCGGGGCCAATGACGGGGGCGCTGGCGATTTTGACCACCGACACCGGAAGCTTTGGCAAGTTGTTCTCGGAAGCCTTGGAAAATATTGATGAAAAGCAGGTCGAGGGCCTGCGCTCGACAGGGGCGAATGCGCTGTTGCGCGCCCGCTTTGGGGTGATCCCGCAGATCGCGCCGATCTTGCTAAGCCAAGTGCTGTATTTCTTTGAATCCAACACCCGCAGCGCCACGGTGATTGGCGCGATTGTTGGCGGTGGCATTGGTCTTTTGTTGACCCAAGCCATTCAGACCCAGAAAGATTGGGAAGATGTCGCCTATTACATGATCTTGATCGTGCTGATGGTGATGCTGATGGACAGCTTTTCAGGCTGGATCCGCCGCCGCTTTATCAAAGGATAAGGGATGCCAAAACTCGCCCCCAGCCAGCCGCTGATCCATGACGGCTGCCAGATTACCGCCAGCGATTTTGGCGCCTATTGCGAGGTGGGGCGGGGGTCGCGGCTGGTGCATTCAAGCTTTGCCGATTACGCCTATTGCGACCAATATGCAGATATTGCCAATACCAGCGTCGGCAAATTCGCCAATATCGCGGCGATGACGCGGATAGGGCCGACCGATCATCCGATGGGCAATGCGTCTTTGCACCACTTTCTGTATCGCAGTTCGTACTACTGGGATGATATCGAAGATGACGCGGATTTCTTTGCGGCCCGCGCGGCGCGGCGCACGGTTTTGGGCCCTGATTGCTGGATCGGGCACGGCGCGATTATCAAGCCCGATGTCACGCTGGGGGCAGGGGCGGTGGTTGCGGCGGGCGCTGTGGTGACCAAAGATGTGCCGCCCTATATGATTGTCGCGGGCCTGCCTGCCACGCCGCTGCGGCCGCGCTTTGGCAAAGGTGTGGCCGATCGGCTGCTGGCGCTGGCCTGGTGGGATTGGTCGCACGCAGAATTGCGCAGGGCGCTGCCCGATTTTCGCGCCCTGCCAGCCGAGGCGTTTTTAGAGAAATACCACGGCTGACGGCGATCTCTTCTATTCCGCAGCCAAGGCGGTTTGCGCGCGCCCCAGACCCATAAACCGCAGCGCCGCCTGACCCGACAGATGCGTCAGCCGTCCAGCGCAGATCGTGGCCTCGATCTTGCGGCTGGCGGCATGGACAACCACCAGATCGGCGCGGCGGCCAAGGGCGATTTCGCCGCGGTCGTGCAGGCCCATTACCTGAGCAGGGCGGGTCGAGATCAGCGCCCAAGCCTGCGCCAGATCCAAAATCCCGCGATCCACCAAGGCCCAAACCGCCAGCGGCAGTGCGGGCAGGTGGTAATCTGACACCAGCACATCGCAAAGCCCGTCTTGCACCAGATTGCTGGCCGAGACATTGCCCGCCTGTGATCCGCCGCGCACCACATTTGGCGCGCCCATCAGCACCGGGTTGTTCATTGCCCGCGCGCCAGCCGCAGCGCCGCGCGTGGTCGGAAATTCGGCAATCTCGGCGCCGATCATCGCGAAATAGCTGCGGGTCTCGGCGTCGGGGTCGTCATGGCTGCCATAGCGCAGACCCATGGCGTCAAACGCCTCGGCCAGTTTGCGCAGGCTGCGCGGCACCGATTTTTCCAAGGCTGTGGCGGCTTCGACATCGCGGGTCAAATCGGCGGCGGTGCGGCCGATCTTGCGCGCCCAAGCGGTGAAATCGGCAGGGGCCAGCCGCGCCATCTGGCGGGCTTCGGCCAAGTGGTTGTTAAAGATCACATAATCTACGCCAAAGTCACGCACTGCTTCGATCAGCCGGTCGGCCTCGGCCACCAGATGGGTTTCGGCGCGGATCTGCACGCGCAGATCGGTCATCGCCTCGCGGCGATAGGCCTGCACGGCGGCCATGAACTCTTCGGCCTTGTCAGGCCCGCGCGGCCCACCTTCCCAGCTCCAGCCTTGCGCCATATAGGCGGTGGTCACGCCATGCGCAGCCGCCTCGCGGTCATAAGAGGCAAGGCCAGCTGCCAGCGCGAACCGCGCCGAGGGGCGGGGGGCGATGTGGTGTTCAAAGCCGTCGCCATGCAGATCAATGATGCCCGGCAAGACCAGATAGCCCGACAGATCCACCTCGGTCACAGCGCCATGGGCGATCCGACCCTCGGCCAGCGCAACGGTACCATTTTGCAGCGCGCCACCCCGTAGCACAAGGGCATTGGTCAGCGTCAGAGGGGGAAGGAGCGATGTCATCAGGCAAGGTCCAAGCTGAGGGGGGAAATCTGCGTTGGGCTGTGGATAAACCATCTTCGCAACGTCTTTGTGACAGATTTCGGGCGCACGGCGGTTTTGCCAAAAGGCGTCTGCGCTTTATTCGGGCTGCACCGTCAGGGTGACGCGGTCGCCTGCAAACCATGTCAGGCCATATTCCACCGCAACCCCCTCGGTGTCGACATTTACCGCAACCGAGCGTAACAGCGGCGCGCCCTCGGGCAGGCGCAGATGCAAGGCTTGCAGCGCATCGGCGGTTTTCGCGGTCAGCCGTGTCGAGGCGCGCGTGTAGTCTTTAAGCCCGCAAGCGGCGAGGGCTGCGGTGACGGAATTCGAGGCCTCGAGTGCAAACAGCAGCTTGGGAAAGCGATTGGCCGGAAACACCGAGCGGAACAGCGCCAGCGGTACGCCATCGGCAAGTGACAGACCTTCGACAACATGCACTTCGGCCCCCAGTGCCAAGGTCAGCGCTTCGGCCTCGCGCGCATCGGCCTTGCGGGTTTCCAGCCGCAGGCTTTGGCGCGACGGCGTCCGCCCCGAGGCCAGCACGTTTTGATGAAACCGCGTGCGGCGGCCAAGCGCGTAATCAGTTGGGCTGCCTTGCACAAAGACCCCAGCCCCGCGCCGCGCCACCACCAGCCCTGCGCCCGCCATCTCGGCCAAAGCGCGGCGTAGGGTGTGGCGGTTGACGCCAAAGCGCTGTGACAGTTCGGCCTCGGTCGGTAGTTTGTCGCCCGCGCGGTACTGCCCGCCCGCGATTTCGGCGGTCAGCGTGGCGGTGATGGATTTCCAGATCGGGCTGCGGGCCATTGTTACGAAAACTTCATGTGCAATTTACGGGCGAGGGCGCTAAGAGTTATCTAGTTGTATAGTAACCTAGACAAATCCGCAAGATGTCGAGAGAGCCATGACCACAGAAAATCATCGCAAAGACTGGATGGGGCTGCTGGCGCGGGCCAAGCCTGCACGGCTGGCCGCACTGTTTCCCGATCTGCCCGACCACAGCCTGCTGCGCGCGCCCGAAGTGGGGGCGGTGATGGTCAGGGGGCGGATTGGCGGCGATGGCAGCGCCTTTAATCTGGGCGAGATGACGGTGACGCGCTGCTCTTTGGCACTGCCCGACGGCAGGGTGGGCCATGCGCATGTGCAGGGCCGCGACAAGACCCACGCGCTGCGCGCCGCTGTTTTGGATGCGCTGTTGCAGGGCGGTCAGGCCAGCGAGGTGATCGCGACCCTGCGCGCCGAAGAGGCCGCACAGCGACTGGCGCGGGCCGAAAAGGCCGCCGCGACCCGCGTTGAGTTTTTCACTTTGGTGC
This sequence comes from Cypionkella sp., assembly GCF_036782355.1. Lineage (NCBI taxonomy): Bacteria > Pseudomonadati > Pseudomonadota > Alphaproteobacteria > Rhodobacterales > Paracoccaceae > Cypionkella > Cypionkella sp. Next base: position 57,829 of record NZ_DAIPZF010000017.1, on the reverse strand, counting down.
GAGGAGAAGACCAGTGACGCTTTTGGCTTTACAAGGCGGCTTTGCCGATGCGCCGATCGCCTCGGCCCATGCCTTTCGCGCGGCTTTGACCGCGCTTTCGCAGCCGGGGCAGATCTTGTCGGTGACGGGGGCAGCGCCACCCGCACCTGTGTCGGTGGCGGCGGGGGTTTTGCTGCTGACGCTGGTCGATGGCACCACGCCTGTGCATCTGGCGGGGGGCTATGATTGCGCGGCCCTGCGCGATTGGCTGACCTTTCACACCGGCGCGCCCTTGGTTGCGCCCGAGGCCGCCAGCTTTGCGCTGGGCACTTGGGCCGATCTACAGCCAGTGGGACGCTTTGCGCAGGGCCTGCCCGATTATCCGGACCGCTCTTGCACCTTGATCGTCGAGATGGCGGCGCTGTCAAATACCGGCGCACGGCTGACTGGGCCGGGCATTGCCGATCACGCGCGGCTGAACCTGCCCGAAGTGGCGGCCTTTCAAGCCAATCGCGCGCGGTTCCCGTTGGGGTTTGACGCGTTTTTCACCGCAGCCGACCAGATCGCGGGCCTGCCGCGTTCAACCCATGTGGAGGATTTCTGATGTATGTCGCAGTAAAGGGCGGCGAGCGGGCGATTGACAATGCCCATGCCTGGTTGGCGGCGGAACGGCGCGGCGATGCGGCGGTGGCCGAGTTAAGTCTGGCCCAAATCCGCGAGCAATTGTCGCTTGCGGTCAATCGGGTGATGGCCGAAGGCTCGCTTTATGATGCCGATCTGGCGGCGCTGGCGATCAAGCAATCGCGCGGTGATCTGATCGAGGCGATCTTTCTGATCCGCGCTTACCGCACCACTTTGCCAAGGCTTGGGGCCTCGGTTCCGGTCGAGACCGCGCAGATGGCGGTGATCCGGCGGGTCTCGGCCACCTTTAAGGATTTGCCGGGCGGGCAGGTTCTGGGGCCGACCTTTGATTATACCCACCGCCTGCTTGATTTCAAATTGGCCGCCGAGGGCGAGGCACGCGCAGCCCCCGCCACCGCTGCCGCCGATCTGGCCGATGTGGCGCATGTCACGGGGTTCTTGAACCGCGACGGGCTGATCGAGGCCAATCCGCGCAGTGCGGCCCAGCCCGCCGATCTGACCCGCGAACCGATGGAGCTGCCCGCCAGCCGCGCGCTGCGCTTGCAGGCGATCACCCGAGGCGACGAGGGCTTTATCCTGTCGATGGCCTATTCGACCCAGCGCGGTTACGGGCGCACCCATGCCTTTGTTGGCGAATTGCGCATCGGCATGGTGGCGGTCGAGATGGAGATCCCAGAGCTGGGCTTTGCGGTCGAGATTGGCGAGATCGAGCTGACCGAATGTGAGACGGTCAACCAGTTCAAAGGCAGCAAAACCGAACCGCCGCAGTTCACCCGCGGCTATGGTCTGGTCTTTGGCCAGACCGAGCGCAAGGCGATTGCGATGAGCCTTGTGGATCGGTCTTTGCGCTGGGCCGAGCTTGGCGAAGAGAACAGCGGCGCACCGGCTCAGGACGAAGAATTCGTGCTGATGCATGCCGATAACATCCAAGCCACCGGATTTTTGGAACATATCAAACTGCCGCATTACGTTGATTTCCAATCAGAATTGGAACTGGTGCGCAAATTGCGTGCCGAAGTGCTGGCAGGGACGGAGGCCGCAGAATGACCGATCAAGCCTATAACTTTGCCTATCTGGACGAGCAGACCAAGCGGATGATCCGCCGCGCGATCCTGAAAGGCGTCGCCGTGCCCGGTTATCAGGTGCCCTTTGCCAGCCGCGAGATGCCGATGCCTTACGGTTGGGGCACGGGCGGCGTGCAGGTCACGGCCGCCTGTCTGGTGCCCGAAGACCGGCTGAAAGTGATCGACCAAGGCGCGGATGATACCACCAATGCCGTGTCGATCCGCAAGTTCTTTCAACGGGTTGCAGGCGTTGCCGTGACCGAGGCCACGCAAGAGGCCACGCTTATTCAGACCCGCCACCGCATCCCCGACACAAGCCTCAGCGCGGGCCAGATCCTGGTCTATCAGGTGCCAATCCCCGAACCGCTGCGGTTTTTGGAACCCCGCGAATCCGAGACCCGCAAGATGCACGAGCTGGAAGACTACGGCCTGATGCATGTGAAACTTTACGAGGACATCGCGCGGCACGGGCAGATTGCGACCTCTTATGCCTATCCGGTCAAGGTGGAAGACCGCTATGTAATGGACCCGTCGCCGATCCCCAAGTTTGACAACCCCAAGCTTTCCAACAGCCCGGCCTTGCAGCTGTTTGGCGCGGGGCGCGAGCAGCGGATCTATGCGCTGCCGCCCTTCACCCATGTGGTCAGTCTGGATTTCGACGATCATCCCTTTGTGCCCAGCAAGGCCGATCATGCCTGTGATCTGTGTGATGCCAGTGACAGCTATCTGGACGAGGTGATCATCGACGATCAGGGCGGGCGGATGTTTGTCTGCTCGGACACCGATTATTGCGGCGGCAGGCGGGCTGCGGGCCATGTCGGGCGTTTGGGCGAGGAGGCGATATGACTATGACCCTGCAAAACTTGGCAAAAGATCAACCGCTGCTGTCGGTTCAGGGCCTAAGCAAAAGCTACGGCACGCGGATTGGCTGCGCGGGTATCAGCTTTGACCTTTTCCCCGGTGAGGTGATGGGGATCGTCGGCGAAAGCGGGTCGGGCAAGTCAACGCTGTTGTCCTGCATGGCGGGGCATATGGCCCCTGATACCGGCCGGGTGATCTTTGACACCGCCAGCGGCCCGCGCGACACCGTGCAGATGGCCGAGGCCGAACGGCGGCGGATGGCGCGCACCGATTGGGCCTTTGTGCATCAAAACCCGCGCGATGGGTTGCGGATGGGGGTCTCGGCTGGCGGCAATGTCGGCGAGCGGCTGATGGCGGTGGGCGCGCGCCACTACGGCGACATCCGTGACACGGCGACCGATTGGCTGGGCCGGGTCGAGATTGCCGCCGACCGCATCGACGACCGCCCGCGCGCCTTTTCGGGCGGCATGCAGCAAAGGCTGCAAATCGCGCGTAATCTGGTGACGGGCCCGCGTTTGGTGTTCATGGACGAGCCCACCGGCGGGCTGGATGTTTCGGTTCAGGCGCGGCTTTTGGATCTGTTGCGCGGGCTGGTGCGCGAGATGGGGCTTTCGGCGATCATCGTCACCCATGATCTGGCGGTGGTGCGGCTTTTGGCCGATCGTTTGATGGTGATGAAAGACGGACATGTGGTAGAACAGGGGCTGACCGATCAGGTGCTGGACGATCCGCAACACGCCTATACCCAGCTGCTGGTCTCCTCTGTTTTGCAGGTGTAAGCGATGCTGTTTGCCTTTCGTCCCGAAGCGGGAAAGCTGACCCGACTGGCCGTTGACGCCGATCTGTCGGCGGCGATCTGGATTGATCTTTACCGCCCGCAGCCCGAACAGACCCAAGCGGTCGCGGATCTGGGGCTGGTGGTGCCCTCGCTGGCCGATATGGAAGAGATCGAGCTGTCGAACCGGCTTTATCGCGAGGGCGGGGTCGATTACATGACGGTGGTTTTGCCGGGGCTTTCTGCCACCAAAACCCCGATTTCCGGGCCCGTGTGCTTTATCGTCACGCCAGATCGTCTGCTGACGGTGCGCCACCATGCGCCGCGCCCCTTTGACACCTACCCCGAGCGTGCCGAAAAGGTGGGCGCGGGCTGCGATCGGCCCGAGAAGCTGTTTTTGGGCCTGATCGAGGAAATCACCGGACGCATGGCCGATATCCTTGAAGGCATCGGTCGCGGTCTGGATGAGGTCGCGGCTGGCATCTATCAGGGCGGCGCGCAGGGGCTGGGCGGCGAGATGCTGCAAGAGGCGCTGGCGCGGGTGGGCCGCGAGGGCGATCTGTTGGGGCGGGTGCGCCTTGGCCTGCTGACGGTAGAGCGCGCGCTGAGCTTCTTTGGTCAAACGCTGGCAGACCGCGACAATGCCACAACCCTGCGGCCCTTGGTCAAAGGCCTGATGCGCGATCTGCAAGCGCTTGAGGTGCATGCAGATTTTCTGGCCTCGCGCTTGGCGCTGACCTCTGATGCGACGCTGGGCATGATCAATCTGGCGCAGAATGCCACCGTGCGGATTGTCTCTGTGGTGGCGGCCCTGTTTCTGCCGCCAACGCTGATCGCCAGCATTTACGGCATGAATTTCGTCGCGATGCCAGAACTGCAATCGCCTTGGGGCTATCCTGCGGCGCTTGTCTTGATGCTTGCCTCGGCGGTGGGCACCTATCTTTTCTTCAAATGGAAGCGCTGGCTATGATCGAAATTGGCAATCTTTGCAAAAGCTTTACCCTGCACAACCAAGGCTCGGCGGTTATTCCGGTGATGCAAAACGCCCAGCTTTCGGTGGCGGCTGGCGAATGCGTCGGGCTGATCGGCGCCTCGGGGGCGGGGAAATCGACGCTGATGCGGATGGTTTGGGGCAATTATCTGGCCTCTTCGGGCTTTATTCGGGTTGGCGATCTGGATGTGGCCCAAGCAGCGCCGCGCCAGATCATCGCCCTGCGGCGCGAGACTTTGGGCTATGTCAGCCAGTTTTTGCGGGTGGTGCCACGGGTGGCGACGCTGGATGTGGTGGCAGAACCCTTGCTGGCGCTGGGCGTTTCTGCCGATGCAGCGCGCGCGCGCGCGGCAGAGTTGCTGGCGCGGCTGAACATCCCGCAGCGGCTTTGGGCGCTGTCGCCCACCACTTTTTCGGGCGGCGAGCAGCAGCGCGTCAATATCGCGCGCGGCTTTGCCCATAGCTATCCGGCGCTGTTGCTGGACGAGCCCACCGCCAGCCTTGATGCGGCCAACCGCGAGGTGGTGCTGGCGCTGATCGAAGAGGCCAAGGCGCGCGGTGCTGCGATCTTGGGGATTTTCCACGACGAGGCCGCGCGCGACCGCGTCTGCGACCGCGTTGCCGATGTGCGCGACTTTGCGGTGCAGGCGGCATGACGGGGCAGCTTTTTGTCGTGGTTGGGCCTTCGGGCGCGGGCAAAGACACGCTGATTGCGGGGGCTATGGCTGCCAACCCCGCGCTGCATTGGGCGCGCCGGGTAATCACCCGCCCCGAGTCGGCGGGAGGCGAACCCTTTGAAGGTGTGACAGAAACCGAGTTTGATCAGCGCTTGGCGCGCGGCGATTTTGCGCTGCACTGGCAGGCGCATGGGCTGCACTATGGCGTGCCCTTGGCCGAGCTTGCGCCCTTGCACCACGGGCGGTCTGTGGTGCTGAACGGCTCGCGTGGGGCTTTGGCGCAGGGGCTTGCTGCCTATCCTGACTTGATCGTTTTGCACATCACCGTGCCGCTGCCGCTTTTGGCGCAGCGTCTGGCCGCGCGCGGCCGCGAAAGCCTGGCCGAAATCACCGACCGTCTGGCGCGCGCCGATACTGCGCTGCCGCAGGGGCTGCGGGCAGTCGAGATTGCCAATGACACCACCCCCGAAGCAGGCATCGCGCGGCTGTCTCAGGCGCTTAGGGGATAGCGGTGCAGCAGATGAAACCGCCCCGTGGCATCCTCGCCGCACAGGCACAGATCCTGCACCTCAAAGGGCTGCGGGATCAGGCCCGTGAAGTGGGCGCGCGCGGCAGGGATCAAAGCTTCGGCTTGCGGCGGCGTCAGCGCGCCCGAAAGCGTCAGATGGAACTGAAACTCTTCCATCACAAAGGGATAGCCATAGGTATCGAGCAATTCGCGCTGCCGATGGCTCAGGCTTTCGGGGCGGCGGCGGGCGTATTCGGCGGGCGTCAGTGCGGCGCGGTAAGGCTCGAGCGCGCGCACAACCTCGCTTGCCAGCGCTTGCAACTGATCTTGCGCCCCCAGCGGCGTCAGCGCCAGAAAGCCGTGGCGGTCGCTCAGTTCCAACCCAGCCATTCTCAGTGGCGCCAGTTGCCCCGCAAGCGCGCGCAGACCTTGGGTCAGATCTTGCAACTCCAGCCCCTCGGTCAGCCGAAACGGCGCTTTCAGCGTGCCGTGAAAGCCGTATTTGCGCGGATCGTCGGTCAGCTTGGCCAAAGCGGCGGGCAAAGCCTGCGCAACCTCTTGACCGCGCGGCATGTCCCAGCCCAGCCAAGCCGCGGCGGCCTCGGCAAAAGCGCCCTCGCGCGGGGCGTAATAGATCGCATAGCGTTTCATCTGGTCCATAACCTGCCCTTTAAACCGCTTTTGTCACATTCCTGTGACGCTTCTATGCCCATTTGCGCCGATGCGCGACCACCTCAAGGAAAGCTTCTGACATGACCGAAACCATCCTCGCCAATGCCAAACTGATTTTGCCGACCGAGGTGGTCCATGGCAGTCTGCGCATCCAAGCGGGTGTGATCACCGCGATAGATCAGGGCGCTGGCGTGCCTATCGGCGCGATTGATTGTGAAGGCGATTTCATCAGCCCTGGCCTGATCGAGCTGCACACCGACAATCTGGAACGCCATATCGAGCCGCGCCCCAAGGTCAGCTGGCCCCATGCAAGCGCCATCATCGCCCATGATGCCGAACTTGCAAGTGTCGGGATTACCACGGTTTATGACGCGCTGCGGGTGGGGTCGGTGGTGTCAAACACCAAGGCCAACTACGGCGAATATGCCCGCCTGCTGGCCGATGAGATCTTGGATCTGCGCCACAAAGGCGCGCTGCGCATCAGCCATTTTCTGCATCTGCGCGCCGAGGTCTGCTCGGAAACCCTGACGGCAGAGCTGGCGAAATTTGGCCCCGAAGACCGCATCGGCATCGTCAGCCTGATGGATCACACCCCCGGCCAGCGGCAGTTTCGCGACATGACCCAGCTGCGCGCCTATGTCTGCGGCAAACACGGCCTGTCCGAGCATGAATTCGAAGACCATGTCGCGGGGCAAATCGCGCTGACCCAAAGGCTTGGGGTCGAACACGAGGCCGCAGCCGTGCAAGCGGCGCGCCGCTTTGGTGCGGTGCTGGCCAGCCATGATGACACCACCGCAGAGCACGTCGCAACCTCGGCCCGCCACGGCGCGGGCTTTGCCGAATTCCCCACCAGCCTCGAGGCCGCAAGCGCCTGTCGTGATGCCGGCATCGCTGTGATGATGGGCGCGCCCAACCTGATCCGCGGCGGCTCGCATTCGGGCAATGTCGCGGCTCAAGATTTGGCCAAGGCTGATCTGCTGGATATTGTCTCGTCGGATTATGTGCCCTCGGCGCTGTTGTCGGCGGCGCTGCGCCTGGGCGATATCTGGGGCGATCTGGCGCGGGGGATCCGCACGGTGACGGCGGCACCGGCAGCGGCCACAGGCCTGAGCGACCGCGGTGCGCTTGGTCTTGGCCAACGCGGCGATGTGATCCGCATCAAACCTTTTGCCGACAGCGCCCGCCTGCTGGGCACCTGGGTGCAGGGCCAGCGCGTCGGCTGATGGCAATGCCTGGACCCGCGGGGCTGGTGCTGCCGCCAGAGACGCGTGTCAGCCCTGTGCAAGCCTGTCGCTGATCCTGCCGATCACCTCGTCTTGTTCGGCTTCGCTCATGTCGCTGCCCGAGGGCAAGCACAGCCCCTTGGCAAACAACGCCTCATCCACCCCCGCGCCGTGATAGGGCGCGCCTGCATAAAGCGGTTGCAGGTGCATGGGCTTCCACAGCGGGCGGGTTTCGATCTGATGCGCCAGCAGCATCAGGCGGATGTCTTCGCGGTTAACACCCGTTTGCGCCGGATCAAGCGTCAGCGTCGTCAGCCAGCGGCTTGAGTGCTGGCCCTCTGGCTCGGGCATTAAGCAAAGGCCGGGGCGGGCAAGAGCCGCGTGATAGCGGGTAAAAATCTCGCGCCTGCGGGCGACGCGGGCCTCTAGCACTTGCATCTGCCCCAAGCCGATGGCGGCGCAGATATTGGAGAGGCGGTAGTTATAGCCAAGGCTGGAGTGCTGGTAATGCGGGGCAGGGTCGCGGGCTTGGGTCGCCAGAAAACGCGCTTGCTCGGCCCAAGACCGATGGCGCGTCACCAGCATGCCGCCGCCCGAGGTTGTGATGATTTTATTGCCGTTAAAAGACAGGATCGCTGCATCGCCGCCCGTGCCAGCCTTGCGCCCCGCGCGGTAGCTTGCGCCAAGACTTTCGGCGCTGTCCACGATCACCGGCACGCCATAATCTGCGCCCAGCCGCTCGATCGGGTCAAGATCAACGGATTGGCCGTAAAGATCGGTTGGCACGATCGCCTTGGGCAGGCGATTTTGCCGCGCGGCTGCGGCCAGTTCATCGGCCAAGCGCGAGGTGTCGATGCTCCAGCTGAGGGGATCAAGGTCGAAAAAACGCGGACTTGCGCCAAGGTAGCTGACCGCAAAGATGCCGCCCGCAAAGGTCATCGAGGAAATCCACACCTCATCGCCAGCACCTACCCCTGCGATGCGCAACGCAAGATGCAGCGCGGCAGAGCCCGAGGTAAGCGCCACGCAGTGCAGCTCTGCGCCCGGACTGCCTGACAGATAGGCTGCGACTGCCGCTTCAAAGCCATCCAGCTGCGGGCCAACGGGGGCTATAAACTTCGAGGCGAAAGCCTTGGCCACCTGCTTTTCTTCATGGCCAGACATATGTGGGCGTGATAGAAAAATCCGCATTTTTATATTTTTATCAAGGGTTTGGCGGGGTTTCCTGCCACGGTTTCTCCCGCTGGCACATCGCGCGTCACCACCGCGCCCATGCCAATAATGGCGCCTGCACCAATCGCAATGCCTTGACGCAGCACGGCGCCTGCGCCGATATAGGCCTGATCGCCAATGCTGATATTGCCGTTCACCTTGGCTGCGGGGGCAAGGGTGACATAGTCGCCAAGGTGACAATCATGCTCGACATAGGCGTAAAGATTGGCATGAAAACAGCGGCCGATGCGGATGTTGCTGGTCAGGCTGACAAAGGGCGACAGGCAGGCGCCGACGCCAATCTCGACTGCATCCATCTGCACAACCGAGCCGGCACGGGCCTCGATCAAGCTGATATTGGCTGTGGCAGCCTTTTCCGCCAGCCTTTGCCGCCGCTTTGGCGCGGCGACCGCGATGCTGACAGCTTTCTCGCCCGCCTCTTGTTGCAAAAACGCGGCCCAATTCAGCACCCTATGGCCGTTGATCGTTTGACCACAAAGCGTGTCATCGATGAACACCAAGCGGTCTTTTGGATATTGCGCGCGCAACAAAGGCAGGATGCCGCGGCCACAGCCTGACGCGCCATAGACGCCGATCAGCCGCGTCACGGCGGGTTGCCGGTGAACTTTGCCATCGCAGCCTCGCCCGGGGCCAGGATGCCTTGGCGTTGCACCACCCGCCAGAGCGTCAGTGCAATGATCTTCAGATCCAGCCAGAGGCTGTGATTGTCGATATACCATAGATCGAGCGCAAATTTCTGCGGCCAAGACAGCATATTGCGCCCGTTGATTTGCGCCCAGCCGGTTAGTCCGGGGCGCAGCGCATGGCGGCGGGCCTGTTCGGGAGAATAAAGCGACAAATATTCCATCAGCAGGGGGCGCGGGCCGACAAGACTCATCTCGCCTTTCAGCACGCACCACAGCTCGGGCAACTCATCCAGCGAGCTTGCCCGCAAAAACCGGCCCAAGCCCGTGAGGCGCTGCGCGTCCGGCAGCAGATGTCCGGCAGCATCCACCGCAGTGGTCATACTGCGAAATTTGATAAGCTTGAACGGCTTGCCCATCAGCCCGGGCCTGCTTTGCTGAAACAACACCGGCGATCCCAAGCGCCACCAGATCAGCAAAGCCAAAACCGCCAGCAGCGGTGACAGCAGCAAAAGCCCAAGACCCGCTGCCACACAATCAAACACCCGTTTTCGCACCTGATCCGCTCCTTTGACAGGGCAGAGAGCCCCGCGCTGCGCCAAACTCTGCTCTGCCCTCACGGCTAGTGGCAAAAGGTAAAAAATATCTGCATGGCCGCAAAAAAATTGCCTTAGGTCGTGGGGCTGAAAACAGAATAAATCTTCCCCTGCTGAGGCAGGTTCAGCGGCTTGTCGAGGACTTGCAGGCTGGCGATCGGGTGATTCCCCGCGACAATGGCTTCCAGGAAATCGCTTGGGTTGGCAGCAAGACCGTGTCCAGCTTGGACTTCGCGCGCGATCCGAAGCCGGTCTTTGTCAAAGCGGGATTCTTGGGCAATGGTCTGCCAGAGCGGGATATGCTGCTGTCGCCCAGACGAGCTATATCCACTTTAGGGTCGAACGTCCTGAAGTGGTGTTCTCGGATCGGGCCTAGACCGAAAGCTTCCATATTGGGGTTTATTCGATCACCGGCATCAACAAAGACGCCGGCGCTTTGGTGCGCTGACCGCCCCCGAGCCAAAGGCAGCCGCCGCCCTTTGGCTGTGGCGGCTTTGTGCTGCGATCAGGCTTTGGTAAAGGGTTTAAAACATATCATTCTCGCTATCTAAATATGCATATTTGCCATTTGACGGCCATATTTCGGCATTGCAAAGATAGGCCCACGCTGGCTCGAAACAGGTGGATTTCGGGCAGAGCCGGGATATGAGCCGTCGCTGCTGACGGCACAAAGGGAGGATAAAATATGCAAATTTCTAGACGGGCGCTTTTGGCGCTTGGAACGGCGTCTGTGTTCGCTTCGGCTGTCGGCTCTCCTGTTTTCGCGGGCGAGAAGGGCACCATTGGCATTGCGATGCCGACGCAATCTTCGGCCCGCTGGATCTCGGACGGCGCTTCGATGGTCGAGCAGTTTACCGCCGCGGGCTATGATACCGATCTGCAATATGCCGAGGATGATATTCCTAACCAATTGGCGCAGATCGAGAATATGATCACCAAGGGTGTCAAGGTTCTGGTCATTGCTGCGATCGACGGCACCACGCTGTCCAATGCTTTGGACAATGCTGCGGCTGCGGGCATCAAGGTTATCGCCTATGACCGGCTGATCCGCGAAAGCGGCTCGGTTGATTACTACGCCACCTTTGACAACTTTAAAGTCGGCGTGCAGCAGGCGAATTCGCTGGTTGCCGGTCTGAAGGAACGGTTTGCCGACGCTAAGCCTTGGAATGTCGAGCTGTTTGGCGGCTCGCCAGACGATAATAACGCCTTCTTCTTCTACAACGGTGCGATGTCGGTGCTTCAGCCGATGATCGATTCTGGCGATATCGTGATCCCTTCGGGTCAAATGGGCATGGAAGTGGTTGGTACCCTGCGCTGGGATGGCGCTGTGGCGCAGGCGCGCATGGACAACCTTCTTTCGTCGAACTACGCCGACAAGGCGCTGCACGGCGCACTCTCGCCTTATGACGGGCTGTCGATCGGCATTCTGTCTTCGGTCAAAGGCGTAGGCTATGGCTCGGGCGATCTGAAGATGCCAATCGTGACCGGCCAAGACTGCGAAGTGCCGTCGATCAAATCCATCATTGCGGGCGAGCAATATTCCTCGATCTTCAAGGACACCCGCGAGCTTGCAAAAGTGACCGTGAAGATGGTCGATGCGATCCTTTCGGGCGGCACGCCAGAGATCAATGACACCGCCACCTATGACAATGGCGTTAAGGTTGTGCCCTCGTATCTGCTGGAATCGCAGCCGGTTGATGGCGCAAACTACGAGGCCGTTCTGGTCGGTTCGGGCTATTACAGCGCTGACCAACTGAAGTAAGCGATAGAAAGGCTGCGCCCGTTGCTTCCAAAGCTGGAGGGGCGGGCGCAGTCGTCTTGGGAGGAAAATCATGTCAGCGCTGTTGGAAATGCGGGAGATCAGCAAGGTCTTTCCGGGGGTGCGCGCGCTTGACCGTGTGAATCTGGATGTGAAATCTGGCGAGATCCACGCGATCTGCGGTGAAAATGGCGCTGGAAAGTCAACGCTTATGAAGGTCTTGTCGGGGATTTACCCGCATGGCAGTTACGAGGGTGAGATCATTTTTGACGGCAAGCCGCTGGCCTGCCGTGGCATTCGTGACAGCGAAGATCTGGGCATTATTATCATCCATCAGGAATTGGCTTTGGTGCCGCTGCTTTCGATCGCGGAAAATCTGTTTTTGGGCAATGAAGTGGCCAAGAATGGCGTGATCAACTGGCCGGCCGCCTATCAAAAAACCGAAGATCTGCTGCGCAAGGTCGGTCTGGTCGAAGCTCCGACCACCAAGGTGGAAAAGTTGGGCGTGGGCAAGCAACAGCTGATCGAAATCGCCAAGGCCTTGGCCAAGGATGTGCGATTGTTGATCCTTGACGAGCCAACCGCGGCCTTGCAGGAAAACGATAGCCAAAAGCTATTGGACCTGCTGCTCGAACTGAAAGCGCAGGGCATTACCTCGATACTGATTAGCCATAAGCTGAATGAAATCAGCAAGGTGGCAGATCGTATTACCATTATTCGGGATGGGGCGACGGTCTCGACGCTGACAGCGGAGCAGATCTCGGAAGAGCGGATTATTCGCGATATGGTCGGGCGTGATATGGCGCAGCGCTACCCAGCGCGCAGTCCGCAAATTGGCGAAGTGCTGATGCAAGTTGCCGATTGGAATGTTTGGCACCCCGAGCGCAAAGACCGCCAGATCATCCGAAACGCGGGCTTTACGGTGCGCAGGGGCGAAATTGTCGGCATTGCTGGGCTGATGGGGGCAGGGCGGACCGAACTTGCGATGAGCCTTTTTGGCAAAAGCTATGGTCAGGGCATCACTGGCTCGGTGCAGATCGGTGGCAAGCTTGTCGATGTCTCGACGGTGGATCGGGCAATTGCGGCGGGGCTGGCCTATGTCACCGAAGACCGCAAAACGCTTGGGCTTATTTTGGACGAGCCGATTTCGCGCAACATCACGCTGGCCAATCTGCTGGGGGTATCAAAGCGGGGGGTGCTGAACCATCAACGCGAGCAGCAGGTGGCCGAGGAATACCGCCGCGCTATGAACATTCGCACCCCCAATGTCGCGCAAAGGGTGGTCAACCTTTCGGGTGGCAATCAGCAAAAGGTGGTGCTGTCGAAATGGCTGTTTACAGATCCGCAGGTTTTGATTTTGGACGAGCCAACACGCGGCATTGATGTCGGGGCCAAGTTCGAGATCTACGGCATTATGAACGAGCTTGCCGCGCAGGGGCGTGGGGTGGTGATGATCAGCTCGGAGATGCCCGAGCTATTGGGCATGTGCGACCGGATCTATGTGATGAACGAGGGCAAAATAGTGGGCGAATTGAGCAAGGCCGAGGCCGATCAAGAGCGTATTATGGGGCTTATCCTGAAAAACGAAGGAACATTGCCATGAGCGGCGCAGAGAAAAAGGGCTTGGGCGCGCATCTGGGGGGGCATCTGCGCGAAAACGGCATGTTGATGGCTTTGGTGACCATCGTGCTGTTTTTTGTCGTGGTGGTGCGGGTCTTCGAGGGGGTAGATTTCCTGTCGGCACAAAACATTACCAACCTATTTTTGCAAAACTCCTATGTCATCATCATGGCTTTGGGGATGTTGCTGGTGATTGTGGCCGGCCATATTGACCTCTCGGTAGGCTCGGTCGTGGGTTTTACGGGGGCCGTGGCGGCGGTTTTAACGGTCAATCTGCATTGGCCGGTCTATGCGGTGGTGCCTGCGGTTTTGCTGGTTGGCATGCTGATCGGGGCGGCTCAGGGCTATTGGATCGCCTATTGGCGGGTGCCGTCGTTTATCGTGACGCTGGCGGGGATGCTGGTGTTTCGCGGCCTGACGCTGTGGCTGTTGCGCGGCCAGAACATCGGCCCCTTTCCCAAGGCGTTTCAGTCGCTTTCGACCGGATTTATCCCCGACATCTTTGGCGTCGGCAAACCGAATATGACCGCCTTGGTGCTGGTCTGCATCTCGGCTTTGGCCATTGCGTGGCTGGGCTGGCGGGCGCGGGCGCGGGATGTGGAGTTTGGCGTAACCCCCGAGCCTGTTGTGATTTTCGCTATTCGCAACCTTATTGTCTCGGTTGCGCTGATCTTTGTGGGCTACAAGCTGGCAAGCTTTCGCGGCCTGCCAAATGTGGTGCTGATCCTCACGGTGTTGACGGTGCTTTATGGCTTTTTCACTGAAAACATGACGATGGGCCGGCGGATCTACGCGCTTGGCGGCAATGAAAAAGCGGCCAAGCTGTCTGGGATCAAGACCGAGCGGCTGGTGTTTTTGACCTTTGTGAACATGGGGGTTCTGGCGGCCTTGGCGGGGATGATTGTGGCGGCACGGCTGAACTCGGCCACCCCCAAGGCGGGCGGCGGTTTCGAGCTTGATGTGATCGCGGCGGTTTTTATCGGCGGCGCATCGATGTCAGGGGGCGTGGGCAAGATCTTGGGCGCAGTCGTTGGCGCTTTGATCATGGGCGTGATGAACAATGGCATGTCGATCATGGGGATCGGCATTGATTATCAACAAGTTATCAAAGGTCTTGTGCTGTTGTCGGCAGTGATTTTTGACGTATACAATAAGAACAAGTGAGGAAAACAATGCTGTTGTCGCAAATCATCCGCCCGAATGGCGAGGTTGCTGTGGTCGCGCGTGAAGGCACAGAGGCTGCCATCGTGCGCGGGGCGGCAAGCACCTATGCGCTGGCGCAAGAGGCGGTGATCTCGGGGCGCAGTCTGGCGGCGGTGGTGGCTGAACACGGTTTGGGCGAGGCAGTTGATTTGTTGGCTTTGGCCGCCGCAGGGCAGCTTGCCTTGCCGATCAGCCATCCCGATCCGGCGCATATGCATCTGACCGGCACGGGGCTGACGCATCTGGGTTCGGCCGCGACGCGGGATGCAATGCACACCAAGTTGGATGGCAGCGAAAGTCTGACCGACAGCATGAAGATGTTCCGCATGGGGCTGGAAGCTGGCCGCCCTGCCGCAGGCGAGGTGGGCGTGCAGCCCGAATGGTTCTACAAAGGCAATGGCAGCACCGCCATCGCGCCAGGCAAGCCGCTGACCAGCCCCGGTTTTGCGCTGGATGGTGGCGAAGAGCCTGAACTTGCCGGCATCTATCTGATTGCCCCCGATGGCACGCCCGCACGGGTGGGCTGGGCCTTGGCCAATGAGTTTTCAGACCATGTGACCGAGCGGATCAACTATCTGTATCTGGCGCATTCCAAGCTGCGCGAAGCCTCTTTTGGCCCCGAACTTCTGGTTGGCGATCTGCCGCTGGATGTGCGCGGCAGCTCGCGCATTCGCCGTGGCGATACGGTGATTTTTGAAAAGCCTTTCCTGTCGGGCGAAGCCAATATGTCGCATACTCTGGCCAACCTTGAACATCATCACTTCAAATATGCACTGTTCCGCCAAGCGGGCGATCTGCATGTGCATATGTTTGGTACCGCGACCCTGTCCTTTGCTGATGGCATTGCCGCACAAGCCGGTGATGTCTTTGAAATCGAAGCGGCCCCCTTTGGGCTGCCCCTGAAAAACCCGCTGGCGGTGGCCGTTGCCCAAAAGGGCGCGGTGACGGTTCGGCAATTATAAGAGGTCTGCCATGACATTCAAACCCGCCGCCTGGCCCCGCAAACTGCGCTCGCAAGAGTGGTTTGGCGGCACCAGCAAGGACTCGATTTACCACCGCGGCTGGATGAAGAACCAAGGCTTCCCGCCAGACCTGTTTGATGGTCGCCCCGTGATCGGCATTTTGAACACCTGGTCCGAGCTGACCCCCTGCAACGCGCATCTGCGTGATTTGGCCGAGCGGGTAAAGCATGGCATCTATGAAGCCGGCGGCTTTCCGGTAGAGGTTCCGGTGTTCAGCGCCTCGGAATCGGCGTTCCGTCCGACGGCGATGATGTTTCGCAACCTTGCCGCGATGGCGGTAGAGGAGGCGATGCGCGGCCAGCCGATGGATGGCTGCGTGCTGATGGTGGGCTGTGACAAGACCACCCCGTCGCTGCTGATGGCCGCGGCCTCGACCGATATTCCCTCGATCGTGGTGACGGGCGGGCCGATGCTGAACGGCTATTACAAGAACGAACGCGTCGGCTCTGGCACGCATCTGTGGAAATTCTCGGCAGCGGTGGCGGCGGGCACCATGAGCAAGGAAGAATTTGTTGATGCCGAAGCCTCGATGAGCCGCAGCCCGGGGTCGTGTAACACCATGGGCACGGCCTCGACGATGGCCTCGATGGCCGAAGCCTTGGGCATGGCGCTGTCGGGCAATGCCGCCATTCCTGCGGTGGACAGCCGCCGGCGGGTGATGGCGCAAATGACCGGCCGCCGCATCGTGCAGATGGTGAAGGACGATCTGAAACCCTCTGATATCCTTAAGAAAGAAGCCTTCGAGAACGCGATCCGTACCAATGGCGCGATTGGCGGATCGACCAATGCGGTGATCCATCTGCTGGCGATTGCCGGTCGGGTCGGGGTGGATCTGACGCTGGAGGATTGGGATCGGTGCGGCCGTGATGTGCCCACAATCGTGAACCTGATGCCTTCGGGCAAATATCTGATGGAAGAGTTCTTTTACGCCGGTGGTCTGCCGGTTGTGATCAAGCGGCTGGGCGAGGCGGGGCTGTTGCACAAAGAGGCGCTGACGGTCTCGGGCGAGACGATGTGGGAGCAGGTCAAGGATGTGATCAACCACAATGAAGATGTGATCTTGCCCACCGATAAGGCGCTGACCCAATCGGGCGGGGTCGTGGTGGTCAAGGGCAATCTGGCGCCCAATGGCGCGGTACTGAAGCCTTCGGCAGCAACGCCTGCGCTGATGACCCATCGCGGCCGTGCGGTGGTGTTTGAAGATATTGATGACTACAAGGCCAAGATCAACGACGACGCGCTGGATATTGATGCAAGCTGCGTGATGGTGCTGAAGAACTGCGGCCCCAAAGGCTATCCCGGCATGGCAGAGGTCGGCAATATGGGCCTGCCGCCCAAGCTGTTGAAGCAGGGCGTTACCGATATGGTGCGGATCTCGGATGCGCGGATGTCGGGCACGGCCTATGGCACAGTGGTGCTGCATACCTCGCCCGAAGCGGCGGCGGGGGGGCCATTGGCGGTGGTGCAAAATGGCGATTTCATTGAATTGGATGTGCCAAACCGCCGCTTGCATCTGGATATCTCGGAAGCCGAGCTGGCCGCGCGTCTGGCGAAATGGCAGCCAAGCCATCTTCGGGCTGAAAGCGGCTATGCTTGGCTGCACCAGCAGCATGTGCAGGGGGCCGATACCGGCGCCGACCTTGATTTCCTGAAGGGCTGTCGCGGCAACCCTGTGGGCAAGGATTCGCATTGATGCAGATCGCGCTTGTTGGCATCGGTAAGATCGCGCGGGATCAGCATATCCCCGCGCTGGCGGCCAGCCCGGATTGGCAGCTTGCAGCCACGGTGTCGCAAAGCGGCGCGGGTGTTGACGGCGTGGAAAGCTTTGACGATTTCGCGCAGATGCTGGCACAGCGTCCACAGATCAAGGTGGTGTCCTTGTGCATGCCGCCGGTGCCGCGCTTTGCCTATGCCCAGGCCGCGCTTTTGGCGGGGCGGCATGTGATGTTGGAAAAGCCACCCGGTGCCACTCTGGCAGAGGTGCATGCCTTGCAGGCCTTGGCCGCCGCGCGCGGTCTAAGCCTTTACACCACTTGGCACAGCCGCATGGCGCTGGCTGTGGCGCAGGCCAAGGCTTGGCTGGCGGACAAACAGGTGCTGCGCGGCCATATCTCGTGGCGCGAGGATGTGCGTAAATGGCATCCGGGCCAGGATTGGGTGTTTGAACCGGGCGGCATGGGGGTGTTTGATCCTGGCATCAACGCGCTGTCGATCCTGACAGAGATTTTGCCAAATCCGGTGCATCTGACCGCAGCCACGCTGACCTTTCCCGCCAATCGCCAGACCCCTATTGCGGCGGATCTGTATTTTTCGGGCGGGCTCACCGCCGCATTCGATTGGCGTCAGCTTGGCCCGCAAACTTGGGACATCGAGATCGACACCGATGCGGGGGCGATGGCGCTGCGTTTGGGCGGCAATCGGTTGGAAATCAACGGCGTCGAGGTGGCCGGAGAGGCGTCGATCATGGGCGAATATCCGGCGCTTTACGCAAGGATGGCTGATCTGGTGGCGCGCGGGCAAAGCGATGTCGATCTTGCGCCAATGGTGCATGTGGCGGATGCGATGACACTGGGGCGCCGTCTTGAGACGGAAGCCTTTCATTTCTAAGGATACCTCGATGCTGCATGGCAAACATCTGATCGCCGGAACGTGGGTTTCGGGCAAAACCAGCTTTCTGTCCTCTCCGGCAAGCGGCGAGGCGCAGCGCTTTGCGGTTGGCACGCCGCAAGACGTTGCCGCGGCTTGCGAGGCCGCAGAAGCCGCCTTTCCAGCCTATTGCGCCACATCGCGCGAGGCGCGCGCGGTTTTCCTTGAGCAGATCGCTGAAGAGATCGATGCCCGCGGCGCCGAGATCACCGCGATTGGCGCCGCCGAAACCGGCCTGCCTGCCGCGCGTCTCGAGGGGGAGCGTGGCCGCACCACGGGCCAGTTGCGGCTGTTTGCCAGCCATATTCGCAAGGGGGATTATCTGGACCGCCGGGTCGATGCCGCCTTGCCCGAGCGCAAACCCCTGGTGCGCCCCGAAATCCGCATGATGCAGCGCCCAATCGGGCCGGTGGCGGTGTTTGGGGCCTCGAACTTCCCCTTGGCGTTTTCGGTGGCGGGGGGCGATACGGCCTCGGCGCTGGCGGCGGGCTGTCCGGTGGTGGTCAAGGGCCATTCCGCCCATCCCGGCACGGGCGAGATCGTGGCGCAAGCGATTGATGCGGCGATCAAGGCCTGTGGGATGCCGGCAGGGGTGTTCAGCCTAGTGCAGGGCGGCAATCGCGAGGTCGGCGAGGCGCTGGTGCAGCATCGCTTTATCCGCGCGGTTGGCTTTACCGGCTCTTTGGGCGGTGGTCGGGCGCTGTTTGATCTTTGCACTGCGCGCCCCGATCCGATCCCGTTTTTTGGCGAGTTGGGCTCGGTCAATCCGATGTTTTTGCTGCCCGAAGCCTTGGCCGCACGCGGGGCCGAGATTGCCGCAGGCTGGGCAGCCAGTCTGACCATGGGGGCAGGCCAGTTTTGCACCAATCCAGGCCTTGCGATCGTGATCGAGGGGCCCGAGGCCGATGGCTTTGTCGCAGCGGCCAAAGCCGCAGTGGCGCAGGTGGGGGCGCAGATGATGCTGACTGACGGCATTGCCGCCGCCTATCGGCAGGGGCGCGACCGCATCGCGGCCACCGTCGGCGTGCAAGAGGTGCTGACCTCGGTCTGCGATCAGCGCCATGCCACGCCCTATCTCTTTGCGGTCTCGGGCGCGGATTGGCTGGCCAATCATCAGCTGGGCGAAGAGGTCTTTGGCCCGCTGGGGCTGATCGTCAAGGTGGCTGACGCCGCGCAAATGCTGGCGATTGCGCAAAGCCTTGAAGGGCAGCTGACCTGCACCCTACATCTGGAGGCGGGCGATTATCCGGCGGCTGCGGTTTTGCTGCCGGTGCTAGAGCGCAAGGCCGGACGGCTGCTGGCAAACGGCTTTCCCACCGGCGTCGAGGTCTGTGACGCGATGGTGCATGGCGGGCCCTATCCAGCATCGACCAACTTTGGCGCAACCTCGGTTGGGTCGCTGTCTATCCGGCGCTGGCTGCGGCCGGTGTCTTATCAAAACCTGCCGCTGGGGCTTTTGCCCGAAGATCTGGCGGCGGTTTAGCCCTTTTGCGCCAGCCTTTGGGCAAAGCGGCGGGCTTCTGCGGGGGCTTGGCCCAGACTTGCCGCCTTGATTGCGGCCCAATCCAGACTGGGGGTCTCGGCGCAGGCAAGCGTTGCAAGGCTTTGGCGCTGCGCTGCTGCCTTGGCCAAAAGCGCCTTGACCTGCGCTTCGGCCTGCGGGCGTGGCATCTGGCGGGCCAGCGCAAAGGTCAGCGCCTCGGCCATCAGACTGCCCTGCGAAGTCTCCATCTGCGCCTGCATCGCCTCGGGTTCGGGGCGCAGCGCATTCAGGCAATCTTGTGCCAAACCCAGCATCCGCCCCAGACCAGCGCAGCATTGCGGCAGCGTCAGCCATTCGGTGAACCAAGCCGCACCATCGCGTTGCTGACGGTGCAGTCCCGCGCCTTGCAAGATTGCCGCCTGCCCAATCACCATCCGCGCCAAAGCAACCAGCGCCGAGGCCGCCACGGGGTTTTGCTTTTGTGGCATGGTCGAAGAGCTGCCGCCGCCGCCCAATGACACCTCGGCCAGACCTGACTGACTGAGCAAAATCAGATCCTCGCCAAGCTTGCCTAAACTGCCCGCCAACGATGCCGCAAAGCCCGCCAGCGCCGTAATCCCCGAGCGATCCGCATGCCAGCTGTGGTCTGGGTCGGCAAGGTCTAGGGTTGCGGCCAGACCCGCGCGCACCTCGGGGCCACGCGGCCCCATTGCCGCAAGCGTGCCGGCCGCACCCGAAAGCGAGACTTGCAGCACCAAGGGCCGCAGCTCGGCCAGCCTTGTGCGCGCCGCGATCAGTGGCCAGCCCCAGCCCGCCGCCACCGCGCCAAAGCTGGTGGGCGTGGCGATCTGGCCATAGGTGCGCGCGGCCATCGGCAGCTCGGCATGGGCTTCGGCCAGCTGGGCCAAACGCGCCAGCACCGCCTGTATCCGGCTCTCCCAAAGCGCCAGCAACGGGCGCAGGCGCAGCGCGAGGCCGGTGTCCATGATGTCCTGACTGGTCGCTCCCCAATGCAGATAGTGCATCTGCGCGGGGGCCTGAGCGGTGGCGCGCAGCGCGGCCAGCAGGGCCGGCACCGGCACACCATTGCGCGCGGTCTCGGAGGCCAAAGCGGCCGGGTCAAGTGGTAGGGTTGCGGTTGCCTGCGCGATAAATCCGGCGGCCTCGGCGGGGATCAGACCCAGATTGGCTTGTACCTGCGCCAAAGCGGCTTCGACCTTCAGCATCGCGGCCATTTCGGCGCTGTCGCTGAACAGCGCCTCGATCTCGGGGTCGCCAAACAATTGGCCATAGATCTGCGACTGGGCAAGGCTGAGGGGCACGCTGGATCCTATCGCAATTGCGGCATGGGCAGGCCAAGCAGCGTGCGGGATTGCTGCCATGTGGCCACGGGACGAGACGCGCGGTCGCAAAGATCGACCACCCGCTGTACCAAGGCAGCATTTGAAGGCGCAAGCCGGTCGCGGTCAAGCCTTACGTTATCCTCGAGCCCCGTGCGGGCATGGCCGCCCGCTGCAATCGCCCATTCATTCAGCACAATCTGCGCCGGACCAATGCCCGCCGCACACCAAGGCGCATCGGGTCCAAACAGGCGTTTGACAGTGGCGATATAGATATCGAACACCGCGCGATCGGCGGGCATCGCGTTCTTGACCCCCATGACAAATTGCACATAGGGCAGGGCGCGGATCTGACCTGCCTGCCACATCTGATGCGCTTTCAGAATATGGCTTAGGTCAAAGGCCTCGATCTCGGGTTTGACGTCATAGCGCAGCATCTCGGCCGCCAGCCAATCGACCAAATCTGGCGGATTTTCATAGACCCGCGTCGGGAAATTGTTGGAGCCCACCGACAGGCTGGCCATATCGGGGCGCAACGGCAGCATGCCGCCGCGCGCCTGCCCGGCGCCCGAGCGCCCCCCCGTCGAGAGCTGTACAATCATGCCCGGGCAATGCTGCTCGAGCCCCGCTTTCAAGCGGGCAAAGCGATCAGGGTCCGAGCTGGGCAGCCCCTGATCGTCGCGCACATGGCAATGCGCGATGCTGGCGCCGGCCTCAAAGGCGGCATGGGTGCTTTCGATTTGCTCGGAAATCGTGATCGGAACCGCAGGGTTATTTGCCTTGGTCGGCAAAGATCCGGTGATGGCGACGCAGATGATGCAGGGGGTCATATGTCGATAAACACTGTCTCGGCAGCGCCCTGCAAATGGATGTCAAAGCGGTAGCTGTCTGGTCCTGTGGCCACAGCAATCAGTGTGGCAGCGCGCGCGCGCTGTTCGATGCTGGCCAAGACCGGATCGGTGGCATGGGCGTCTTGATCTTCGGGGAAATACATCCGCGTGTTCAGCCCGATGTTGATCCCGCGTGAGACCAGCCACAGGTTCAAATGCGGTGCCTGCATGCGGCCGGCGCGCCCTGCAACCGCCCCCGGTCTTAGGGTTTCAAAGCAAAATTGGCCGCTGTCAAAATCCGAGATCACCCGCCCCCAGCCGCGAAATCCGGCGGTACATTGTGCAAAACGCGGATCCTCGGGATGTGGATAGATGCCCTGCGGATCGGCCTGCCAAACTTCGATCAAAATATCCTTCACCGGTGCGCCCAAACCGTCATAGACGCAGCCCTCGATCGTCACGCGCGGCCCTGCGACCCCAGCGGGGGCAAGGGCTTGGCCCAGCTCGGTTTCAAAGGTGTGAAAGCCCGCAGCCCCCGGCGCAAGGCCGATGTGAACATAAGGGCCCGCCGTCTGCGAAGCGGTTTCGCGCAAATAGGGCAGATCTTGCACCATCTCAGTTCCCCTCCAGCCGATTTTCAAACAAGGTCGAGCGCCGCCCGCGCAGCACGATGTCAAACTTATAGGCCAGACAATCCATCGGTACCGCGCTGTTTAGATCCAGTGCTGCAATCAGCTGCTGGATCGCGTCAGGGTCGGGAATGGTCTGCACGATGGGGCATTTCGGGATCAAGGGATCGCCTTCAAAATACAGCTGGGTGATCAGACGCTGGCTGAACGAGGTGCCAAAGACCGAAACATGGATATGGGCGGGGCGCCAAGAATTGACGTAATTCAGCCAAGGGTAGGGGCCGGGTTTGATGGTGCGAAACACATAGCGCCCCTCGGCATCGGTCAGGGTGCGTCCGCAGCCGCCAAAGTTGGGGTCCAGGGCCCCTAGATAGGCGTCTTTCTTGTGTCGATAGCGCCCCGAAGCATTGGCCTGCCAAATCTCGACCAATGTATTGGGCACTGGGCGATTGTTTTCATCCAAAACCCGCCCCGACAGCAGGATTCGTTCGCCCACAGGCAGGCCGCCGTGAGCAAAGTTCAGGGTCAGATCATTGTCCAAAGCGTCAATGTCGCCATGGCCAAAGGTCGGTCCAGTGATCTCTGAAACCGTCTGTTGCAGGGTGAGCAAAGCATGGCGCGGAGAGCGTGGCAGGCTGGTCTTATAGCCAGGATGCAGCGCAGGCGGCTGCAAGCTGCGGTCGCGCATATAGAATTCGGCGGGTTTCATGGGGCATCCCTTTCTGCGTCTGCCATTTCAGCAAACACCTGTTTGGCGATGGAAATGGCGTGATTGGCGCGCGGCACGCCGGCATAGATGGCGACATGCAACAGCGCCTCCATCACATCGGCCTCGCTGGCACCCGTGTTGCGGGTGGCGCGCAGATGCAGCGCCAGCTCGTGATCATTGCCAAGCCCTGCCAGCAGCGCGATGGTCAGCATCGAGCGTTCACGCAGGCTTATCGTCTCGCGCGCCCAGACATGGCCCCAGGCGGCATCGGTGATCAGCGCCTGAAACGGCGCGTCAAAAGCCGACTTTGCCGCTTCGGCACGGTCGACATGGGCTTGGCCCAGCACGGTTTTTCGAATGGCCATGCCTTTGGCCGCAGGTTCAGTCATGGCAATGCCTTTGCAAAAAGGGCGAAACAACAGCGGCCCAAGCCTGCGGGGTCTCGACGCAGGGCAGGTGGCCAGCATCGGGCAAAAGCTGATACTCTGCCCCCGATATCAATGCGGCGGTGGCCTGCACCAGATCGGGCGGGCTTGCGCCATCCTGCGCGCCTGCGATCACAAGGCAGGGCAAAGCTAACTTGGCCGTGGCCGCGGTTTGATCAGCACCTGCCAGCGCGCGGGCTGCGGCAATATAGCCCTCGGGGGGGGTGCGCAGCAGCATGTTGCGCCAAAGTGCCAGCTCGGGCTTGGCCAGAAAGGCTGGCGCAAACCAGCGCTGCATCACGCCCTCGGCCAAGGCCTCAAGCCCTTGGCTTTGCACCGCCTCGATCCGCGCCTGCCAGCTTTCAGCGGTTCCAAGCCGTGCGGCCGTGTTCGATAACACCAGTCCGCGCAGCAAATCTGGCCGCTTGCTGGCAAGCCTTTGCCCGATCAGCCCGCCAATCGACAGGCCTACAAAAACCACCGGCCCGCAGTTCAGCGCTTCGATCAGCGCAATCGCATCCTCGGCGTGATCGTCAATCTGATTGCCCCCGCCCAGATCGGACAGCCCATGCCCGCGCTTGTCATAGCGCGCAAAACGCAGCCCCTGCGGCAGCAAGGGCAAGACCTGATCCCAAAGCCGCAGGTCCGTGCCAAGCGAATTGGCAAAGACCACCGTCGGCGTGGTGTTGGGTCCGTCAATCTGGACATGAAGTTGGCCAAACGGCCGCGTCAGGCTTTGCATGAAATTCTCTCCTGTCCATAAGATATGCGATAGGTTTTCAGCTGTAAAATGCATAAACCGCGCGAGATTATACCGATAAGATTATGAATTCAGCAGGTTTGGCGCCTAACTTTGCCTAGCCGCCCTTCAAAAGACCCAATTTGGTGAGCCGGTAATCCAGCTTTGCCCGACTAAGCCCAAGCGCGCGGGCGGCGGCCGAGATATTGCCATTGGCCGTGGCGAGGGCGGCGCGATAAGTGTCGCTTTCCAGCTCGTCAAAGCTGCGGGGGGGCAAGGAGGCCGAGCGCCCGTCTTGCGCGCGACGCCGCACGATCCGCCCCGAGGCATGCAGCCCATCGACAAATTCCGGCATCTGTTCCATCCCGGTGAACATATGCGAGATCTCGAGATCGCCCCCCGGTTCGGCATAGATCACGCCGCGCTCGATCATATTGGACAATTCGCGGACATTGCCGGGGAAGTCATAGCGCATCAGCAGATCACGGGCCGCAACCGTGACATGGCGCAGGGGTTTACGGTGGGTGGTGCTGTGCAGATGCAAAAAGTGGTCAATCAGCATCGGCAGATCGTCGCGCCGGTCCCGCAGCGCGGGGATCACGATCGGCAAAAGCGAGAGGCGGAAGTAAAGATCGGCGCGAAAGGCGCCCTTGGCCACTCCGGCATCCGGTGTGGTGCTGGTGGCCGACATTACCCGAATGGCGTTGGGGCCTTTTGTTGCGTTGCCCAGATAGGTGGCTAGCTGCGATTGCAATGCGCGCGGCAGGCTGAACAGATCGTTCAGAAACAGCGTGCCGCCCTGCGCGCGCTCGATCGCGCCGTCGCTGCCAAACAGTGCCAAATCCGAGCCGCCAGTGGCATAGGCATCGCAGTTCACTGTGACAAAGGCGGCTTTTGG
This sequence comes from Cypionkella sp., assembly GCF_036782355.1. Lineage (NCBI taxonomy): Bacteria > Pseudomonadati > Pseudomonadota > Alphaproteobacteria > Rhodobacterales > Paracoccaceae > Cypionkella > Cypionkella sp. The sequence goes on along the minus strand of NZ_DAIPZF010000017.1, from coordinate 32,682 downwards.
GGTGCGGCCGATCTCGTGCAGGCGGCGGGCAAAGAACTCTTTGCCGGTGCCCGGCTCGCCCAGAAAAATCACCGGCTCGTCATAGCCTGCAACCCTCTCTAGCAGCCGTCTGGCCCGCTCGATGCCAAGGGTCTTGCCGATGATTGCCAGCGGCACTTCTGGCTTGCGCGGGCGCGGCTCGGTGCTGGCGGGGGACCAAGGCTTGCTGCGTGGGCGTGGCGCGGCGCTGGTGAATTCGTGCAGCTCTGGCACATCGCTGCCCCAAGCGGCGGCGTTGCGCCCGATTACCACGCAGCGCTCGGCCCCCATGCCCATGCATTCCACCTCCCGAAAGATCACCGGCTGACCCAAAAGCGCCGTGGTGAAGCCCGCAGGCACGCCGACTTGCATCCAGCAGGTCGGGCAATCCGAGACGCCAAAGGCGCGCAGATGCTCGACCGCTTCGGTGCTGTCGTGCCAGTGAAATTCGCCGTGATAATGCCCACGCTTGATGTCAAATTCAAAGCGCTTGGTGGTGACTTTAACAAAACCCTGCATCGTGTGCAGCCGTGGCCCTGCGGCCAATGCAGCGGTAAGGTCGTCTTGCTGAAAGCGTTTGGTGACCAGATCGGCATAAAGTTTACCCTGTTGCCAGCCGGTGCGATAGAACATGCTACGCGCGGTATCGATGCCGACGGTCTTGATCAGATCGCTGCGCAACCGGCCCAAAACCTGCGTCTGCATCATCACCATGCGCGCTTCACTAAGCCAGATGCGGCCATCGCCAAGCGCGAATTGCAGCGCACCAGCCAGATCAGCCAGCGTTGGGGCGGCCCCCTCTTCCAATAGGGCGCTGTCCCCCCGCGCCGTGATTCGTGGCGCTCTGCGCGAGGCCTCGGTCAATGAGATGCGTTCGACCATTTTTCACCATTTCATGAAGCATCAACCCTGTTTCATCTGTTTCATGAAATTGGTGTTTTGGCAAGTACTTCAGTGTAAATATCTGTTATATATTAGTTTTTTGCTTAATATGAGTAATTTATAATTATTTATTGCCAAGCATATTTTTTGAACATTTACATAGTTCAAAGCGCTCGAGGAGGAGTGTTTCCGATCGCAAAGCTTGCGTTGCAACAGATGCGGATCGGATCAAGTTTGGTGATATTGGGAGGTTTGCATGGACGGAGCGGCACCGGTTTTTCTTGCACAAGAGGCTTGGGCAGGGATGATTTTCTCGAGTGGTTGGGGCAAGGCCGCAGGCGGGGCCTATGAGGTCACAGCCCCAGCTGACGGTAGCCTTGTGGGCTTGGTTGGCAATGGCAATGCGGCAGATGTTGCGCTTGCCGCAGCCGTCGCCGCCGCCGCCCAGCCCGCTTGGGAGGCAACCGCCCCCGAGCGCCGCGCCGCGATCTTAAGCCTTGCGGCAGATGCTTTGGAGCAGCATCGCGAAGAGCTGATCCCCTGGATCATCCGCGAGTCTGGTTCGATCTATCCCAAGGCCGCAATCGAAATCGAACATTCAGCGGGGTTTTTGCGCGCAGCAGCCGAGGCCGCGATGGAGCCAACCCGCCGCCTTGTCGCCTCACTTGACGGGCGCGATGAAGAGGTGATCCGCGTTGCGCATGGGGTTGTTGGCGTGATCTCGCCGTTTAACTTTCCGCTGATCCTGTCTATCCGCGCAATTGCAGCGGCCTTGGCCACCGGCAATGCGGTGGTCCACAAGCCCGACCCGCGCACCCCGATCAGTGGCGGCATCATCATCGCCCGCATCTTCGAAGCAGCGGGTCTGCCCGAGGGCATTTTGCACATCATCCCGGGTGGGGCCGAGGCGGGCACGGCGCTGTGCGAAGATCGCAATATCGCTATGGTGTCCTTTACAGGATCGCCCAATGTCGGGGCCAAAGTGGGTGAGATTTGCGGCCGTAACCTGAAAAAGGTGCAGCTGGAGCTTGGTGGCAAGAATGCGCTTATCATCCAAGACGATGCCGATTTCGCGCTGGCTGCGGCCAATGCGGCTTGGGGCACTTGGCTGCATCAGGGCCAGATTTGCATGGCGACGGGGCTGATCCTTGCGCCAGCTGCAACCGCTGAGGCCTTTGCAGCCGAGCTTGCCGTTAAGGCCGCGCGTCTGCCGGTGGGCAACCCTGCCACCGAGCAATGCGCGCTGGGGCCGCTGATTTCTGACGGTCAAGTGGCGCTGGTCAAAGCAATTGTTGATGAGGCCGTGGCCAAGGGTGCCAAGCTTTTGGCAGGCGGCACGCCGGTGGGACGGATGTTTCCGGCAACGGTGCTTTCGGGGGTCAAACCCAGCATGCGCGCCTTTGAGGAAGAGATCTTTGGCCCTGTTGCGGTGGTGGTGGCCTATGACAGCGACGATCACGCGGTCGAACTGGCCAATATGACCGAATTTGGTCTGGCCGCTGGCATCATCGCCAAAGACATCGAACGGGCGCGCAAACTTGGCATGCGTTTGAAGGTTGGTCATCTGCATATCAACGATCAAACGGTTATGGCCAGCCCCAACGCGCCCTTTGGCGGGCGTGGTAAATCGGGCAATGGCAGCCGGATCTCGGGGCCTGCGATTTGGGAAGAGTTCAGCCAATGGGTCTGGATTACCTCGCGCCCCGATGCCGTGATGTACCCGTTCTAATCTGATCCCCCTCACTTGTAAGCGATGCTGCCGCCCCTTTGGGGGTGTTGGCGACTTGCAAACTAAAACTGGAATAAAAACATGGACTTGTACGGAAAAACACTTGCAATCACTGGGGCATCTTCGGGCATCAGCGCCGAGATTGCACGGCTTGCGCGGTTCAAAGGGGCGCAGGTGATCGGCTTGGATCGCAATGATCCGATGATCACGCTGGATGGCTTTATCAAGATCGATATGGGCGATACCGCGGCAATTGATGCCGCCGTGCAGGCGCTGCCGGCTGGCATTGACGCTCTGGTAAATGCAGCGGGCGTTTCTGGGATGCTTGACCGCGAGATTGTGGCGCGCGTCAACTATCTGGGTTTGCGGCATCTGACCGAAGCGGCGGTTCCCAAGATCGTCAAGGGCGGGGCTGTGGTGAACATTACCTCGATTTTGGGCGTGGAATGGCCCAAGCGTGTCGATCAGCACAAAGCGCTGGCTGCGACCAAAAGCTTTGCCGAGGGCGCGGCTTGGCTTGCGAAAAACCCTGTGCCGCAAGCAACATGCTATCAATACTTCAAAGAGGCTTTGGTAGTTTGGACCAAAAAGCGCGGCTATGATCTTTTCATGCAAAATGACATCCGCATGAATGCGGTCGCCCCGGGGCCGGTGTCCACGCCGATTTTGGGCGAGTTTGTGCAGATGCTGGGCGAAGATCGTGTTGCCGCTGACGCTGCAAATATTAAGCGCCCTGCAATTGCCGATGAAATTGCGCCGCCCGTGCTGTTTTTGTGTTCGGACGCGGCGCGCTGGATCACCGGGATCAATCTGCCTGTCGATGGTGGCATCGACGCACTTTACGTTTAACCCAAAATCCTTTGCAAAAACTGCCACCAATTTGGTGGCAGGCCAAAGTCAAAAGCTCTGAGGAAGGCCCTCTGATGATGCCTATATTTGTCATTGCTGCCAGTTTAGCCTTGTCGCTGGCTTTAGGCACCGCAGAGGCCCGCGAGCCAAGCACACCCGCTGCGATGCCTGGTGGCGCCACAATCGGCGTGCCCGTCGGCGCAAACCTACCGCGCGGTCTGTGTTTTGCCAGCCGCTCCAAGCTTTTTTATGGCGACATCTATGACGGTGCGGGCACCAATCTGCCGGTGCCGCTGGATGTGTTTTGGATGCTTCAGGCCAACAGCTTTGAAGCGGGCAGTGAAATCTTGGTCAACACGACGGCGCTGAAGGCCGTCGCCAATAACCAAAGCATTGGTGTGGTTGGCTATTATCGCCAACAACTGACCAAGGACAAGCTGGCAGGCGCGGTCTTTGGCACGGGCAATAGATCGCAAGCTTTTGCGCTGGGGATTGGCTATTCGAAACGCTTCAGGCCATCCGAGGTGAACATCAACGCAATGCACGATGTTTCGGCCATGAATGAAGCTGGCGGCGCCAAGGCACAGAGCAACTTTTTTACACCGATCAAAGTTTAAGCACCCTGACTGCCGCCATGCCTCTGCGCAGTGGCAGTCCTGTCAAACAACGGGAGGACAATATGAATAATAGTTCCAAGGCCATACCCGCAGCGAACCTCACGCGGCGTCAGTTCAATCGCCTGATCGGCGGGTCCGCCCTTGCGGCACCGTTGATCGGTAGCCGGGCTTTTGGTCAAGACGCAGCCACCTTCAAGATCGGCTACATCGGCCCGCAATCGGGGCCTTTGGGCATCTTTGGTGCGGCCGACAGCTATCTGATCGACACCATCCGCGCCAATCTGGCAGGCGGCATTGATGTCAACGGCAGCAAGATGATGGTCGAGATCATCACCGCCGACACCCAATCCGACCCGGTGCGCGCCAGCCAGATCACCCGCGACATGATCAACTCGGCAGCCCCCGACTTGATCTTGACCCATTCAGCCCCCGAGACCGTCAACCCTGTCTCGGACGCCTGCGAAGCTGGCGCCACGCCCTGCCTGTCAACTGTCGCCCCTTGGGAGGCATTTTACTTTGGCCGTGGCGGCAAACCAGAGGCGCAGTCGTTCAAATGGACCTTTCATTACTCCTTTGGCTCGCAGAATTTCTTGAACCTTTACAACGGACAATGGAGCCTTCTTGAGACAAATAAGAAGGTTGGCGCGCTGGTGCCTTCGGATGCTGACGGCAATGCAATCCGCGCGGGCCTGTTGCCCGCACTTGCTGCCGCCGGCTGGGATGTGGTCGATCCGGGCCCTTACGAGAATATGACGCAGGACTTCAGCACCCATATCAATGCCTTTAAAGCGGCAGGGGTCGAGATTGTGGTCTGCTTCCCCTTCCCACCAGATTTTCCGGTGTTCTGGCGTCAAGCTGCACAGCAGGGGCTGGCCCAGCAGTTGAAGATCATGCAGATGGCCAAAGCGGGGCTTTTTGCCGCCGAAATGGAAGGTCTGGGCGATCTGGGGCAAAGCCTTTGCACCGGGGTTTATTGGCACCCTGCCTTCCCCTTTGCCTCGGCCGCCGCAGGATTGAGCAGCGCCGATCTGGCCGCAGGTTACGAGGCCGCAACCGGCGCGCAATGGGCGCAGGCGCTGGGGGCTTCGGCCTCGTTGTTTGATGCGGCCTTGGCATTGGCCGTGCAGGCTGGCAGCCCCAAGGACAAAGAGGCGATGGCGGCTGCATTGCCAAAGCTGAAGGCAGATACGGCCGTTGGCACGGTCGATTTTGGCAACGGCCCGATGCACAATTGCGCCGTCAGCGGTCTAGCAGGCGGTCAGTGGAACAAGGCCAGCGATGGGCCGTTCCAGTTCCAGCTGGATCTGGTCTCGAATGCCGATTTCCCCGGTCTGCCGCTGACTTCGGCGTTAAAGCCTCTGGCCTTTGGCTAAGGCATGCCGGTGGCGGGCGCGCAGCCCGCCGCCAGTTTTTCGCGGGGCAAAAGGGAACAAAGGGCATGATGATGCAAGCCATGACGGCAGAGCCTATGCTGCGCGCAAGCGGGGTGAATAAATCTTACGGCGCGCTGAAAGTGTTGTTTGATGTGGATTTTCACGCCATGCCTGGCGAGGCGGTTGGCATTGTGGGGCCCAATGGCGCGGGCAAGACCACGCTTTTTGGTGCGCTTGCGGGGTCGTTTCCGGTCAGCTCGGGCAGCATTCATCTGGCGGGGGAAAACCTGTCGGGCACCTCTGCTGCCGAGCGCTGCCGCCTAGGGCTTGCACGCACGCATCAGGTGCCGCGGCCGTTTTTGGGCATGTCGGTGTTTGAAAATGTGCATGTGGCCGCGCGGTCGGGTGCGGGGATGGATCAGGCCACCGCCACGGATGAGGCGGCAGAGATCTTGCGCCGCACGGACCTTTTGGCTTTGGCCAACCGCTCGGCGGCCTCTTTGGGCCTGCTTGATCGCAAACGGCTGGAGGTGGCGCGTGCTTTGGCCACGCGGCCGTCGGTGATTTTGCTGGATGAAATCGGCGGCGGGCTGACCGAGGCCGAATTGGGCGCGCTGATTGATCTGATCCGCAGCCTTCAGGCCGATGGCATGACTGTGGTCTGGATCGAGCATATTTTGCACGCGCTGTTGCGGGTGGTGACGCGGCTGGTCTGCATGGCCGAGGGCCGGATTTTGGCGCAGGGCGATCCCCGCGATGTGATGGCCCATCCGCAAGTGCAGCGCGCCTATTTGGGGAGCAGCCCAGAATGACCGATGCCCTAACGCTTACAAATCTTAGCGGCCGCCATGGCCAGTTGCAGGCGGTCAAAGGCGTGTCGCTGCGCCTTGCCGCCAAAGAGGTGCTGGCGGTGATCGGCGCCAATGGGGCCGGAAAAACCACCCTGATGCGGATGATCTCGGGGCTGCACCCGGCAGCTGAGGGCGAGATTTTGCTGCATGGTGCGCCTGTCACCAGCTTGCCCGCCCATGCGCGGCTTAAGGCCGGCATTGCGCTTTCGCCCGAGGGGCGGCGGCTGTTTGGCGATATGACGGTGGCGGAAAACTTGCAGATTGCAGCCGAAAATGGCCGCAAGGGCGATTGGAGCATGGCCACGGTTTGTGACGCGCTGCCGCAGCTGACCGCTTTGTTGCATCGGCCTGCTGGCGGGCTTTCGGGCGGGCAGCGTCAAGCAGTGGCAATTGCGCGCGCGCTGATCTCGAACCCCAGTGTGATGCTGCTTGATGAGGTGTCTTTGGGCCTCTCGCCTGCGGCGGTCGAGGGGCTTTATCAGTCTTTGGAAACCCTGCGCGGCCATGTCACGCTGATCTTGGTCGAACAGGATCTGACCCGCGCCATGGCGTTTTGCAGCCGTCTGATCTGCATGGCCGAGGGCAAACTGGAACTGGATGGCCCCCCTGCGACTCTGACCCGTCAACAGATCACCGATGCCTATTTCGGCATCCATAAGGCCAAGGAGCCAAGCCATGCTTGACAGTCTGATCCAAGGCATCCTGCTTGGGGGCTATTACGCGGTTTTGGCTGCTGGGCTGTCGCTGATGTTTGGCGTGGTGCGCTTTATCAATCTGGCGCATGGCGACATGGCGATGCTGGGCGCACTTTCGGCACTGTGGCTGGTGCAAAGCCTGGGGCTTGGCGTGCCTTTGGCGATTGTGATCACGCTTTTGGGCATGGCGGCGCTGGGCTGGCTGATGCAGCGTTTTATCTTCGAGCGCGCCTTGGCGGGCGGGTTTTTGGTGCCGATCCTGACCACCATTGGCCTTGGGGCGGCGCTGCAAAACGGCATGTTCGCGGTGTTTGGGTCAAATACCAAATCCTTGGGCGCGCATATCGGCTCGCTGTCTTGGGCAAGCTGGCAACTGCCCGGCGGGATCTATGTCGGCCAACTGCCGGTCTATATGTTTGTCACCGCCGTGCTGGTTTTGGGGGCGCTGCATCTGACCCTGACGCGCACCGCCTTTGGCCGCGCGCTGCGCGCCACCTCAAGCGATGCCGAGGCTGCCAGCCTGTGCGGGGTTGATCCGCGCCGCGTGCAGCGCGGGGCAGCGGCGATTGCTGTGGCGCTTGCGGGGCTGGCTGGGATCTTTCTGGCCATGCGGGCGCAAGTGACACCCTTTTCGGGCCCGATAATGCTGATCTTTGCCTTCGAGGCGGTGGTGATCGGCGGCATCGGCTCGCTGCGTGGCACGCTGATTGGCGGCATCATTCTGGGTGTGGTGCAATCGCTGGGGGCGCTGCTGTCGCCGCAGATCTCGATCCTTGCGGGGCATCTGGTGTTTCTGGCCGTGCTGGGCTGGCGTCTGAGCCAGCTTGCCGCTGCCGAGCGCGGAGGCTGGCGGCTGGCGCTGCGAGCGCTGACCCATAAACCTGATGTGACAGGGAGAAAAGCATGACCCCCGCCCAAGTTTTGCCGATGAATACCAAGGACCGCAGACTGGTCGGGCTGGCCTGCCTTGCGGTGCTTGGCCTTGCTACCCTGCCTTGGCTGGGCTCGGCGCTGATCGTGGACAAGCTGATCTATCTCTTCATTCTGGTGATGTTTGCGGTGATGTGGAACTTGCTTGCAGGCTATGCAGGCTTGGTTTCGGTGGGCCAGCAGGCTTTCATCGGGCTGGGAGGCTATGCGCTGATCCGGCTGGTGGATGCGGGCTTGCCACCCTTTCTGATGATCTTTGTGGCAGCGATCTTGACAGGAGCGGTGGCATGGCTGCTGTCGTGGTTCGTGTTGCGGATGAAGGCGGGCGAGTTCGCGATTGCCACCTGGGTGATTGCCGAAACCATCCGGTCCCTTGTGATGTTTGACCCGATCGTGCAGGGCGAAACAGGCACATCGCTTTTGGCGCTGAACGCTTATGACCCTGATCTACGCCGTCTGGTGCTGTATCTTTTGGCCCTTGCCAGCATGGTGGTGATGGTCTGGGGCACTTGGGTGCTGTTGCAGCGCCGCATCGGGGCGGAAAGTCAGGCCATCCGCGATGACGAAGACGCCGCCGCCTCGGTCGGGATATCAACCTTTCGGGTCAAGCAGCGGATTTATGTCATCGCCGCCATTGGCTGTGCGCTGGCGGGGGCGCTGTGGCTGGCCTCGGCGATCACATTTCAGCCGCGCACCTCTTTTGGGGTGCAGTGGTCGGTGTTCATGTTGTTTATGGTGTTGGTCGGCGGCATTGGCACCTTTATTGGGCCGATCCTTGGCGCGCTGGTGTTCTTTGGCCTGCAAGAGCTGTTTGGCGATTTTGGGGCCTGGTATCTGGCGGGCGTGGGGGGGCTTGCGATCTTTTTTGCCCTGTATCTGCCCAATGGCATCGTTGGGCTTTGGCTGGATCGTGGCAAGGACGAACCCTTGTCGCTGCGCAAACGTCTAAGGATGTGACGCATGCAAGACCTTTGGCTTACGATTGACGGCTGTGCGATACGCTACCGCGATACGGGCGGTGCGGGCGTTGCCGTGCTGTTCAGCCATGGGATCGCAGCCTCGCTGGAAATGTGGGATCTGCAAATGACGAAAGGCTTGTCGCATCTGCGTCTGATTGCATGGGATTTTCCCAATCATGGTCTGTCGGATATGACGGGCAAGACCGAGGATTTCGACAGCTATGCGCTTTGGGCGCAAAAGTTTGCGCAAGCACTCAACCTGGATCGGTTTATCGCTGTAGGCAATTCTATGGGGGCTGCGGTGTCGTTACGCCTGGCCACCCAGCTGCGCCTGCGGGGGGTGGTTTTGGCAAATGCTGCCGCGCTTGGGCCAGAGGTTACACCGGTGTTTCGCCTGTTCAGCCTGCCCTTTGTTGGCGAGGCGCTGAACAAGCCCAGCGAAAAGACTGTTGCCTTGCAGATCAAGGCGATTGTCAAAGATCCAAACGTTGTAACGCCCGGACAGCGCGCCGCAATTGCCCGCAATGTGGCCAAACAAGGCGGCACCGCGGCGTTCTTGGCGACCCTACGTGCGACCCTTACTTTGCGCGGGCAAAACAAGGAGGTTTGGCAGAAAAGCCATGGCATCCTGTCTGCACTGGACTGCCCCGCCTTGGTGATCCACGGCAAAGACGATGCTGTTTTACCACATAAACACAGCGCCATTGCCGCCGGACTTGCAGCGCAGTCTCAGCTGCTGATCGTGCATGCCTGCGGACACACACCGCAAGTCGAAAAGCCCGAGCTGTTCAATCAGGCCTTGGCCGATTTCGCAAGATCCTTGGGTTAAGACGTCATCGGTGAGATGCGACTGGCTTGGAAACTATCGGCCAAGCGTGTCAGATCAACCCGCGCGATCACGCCGCCCTGTGCAAAGGGGTCGCCTTGGGCAAAGGCGCGGGCGGCGGCCTCATCTGCGGCCTCCAGAATACCAAAATTGCCCATGCCTTGGCCCGCATCATCCCAAAGCGCAGAGCCGGTCAGCACCTTTGCCAAACCGGCGCCACCCGAGGCCACCCAAGCGCGGTGCTGCGGGCGCAAGGCATCGCGCAAAGCCGCAATCTGGGGGCCTTGGTGATGCGGGCAGATCATGAGAAAATACATTACAGATTCTCCAACAAAACCATGCCGGCGCCGGTCATCGAGGCCGGAGCAAAATAGTGGCGAAACAAGGTCTTGACTTGGATATCCATCGCGCCGCGCATCACCAGCCACATGATCAGCTCTGCCCCCTCCGAGCCAAAAACCTCGACATAGTCTTCGCGCGTCATATCGCGGTAGCGTGCGGGGTTTGGACCAATATCGGCGATCCATTTGCGGTCTTCGGCGGGGTTGATATAGCCCGCTCGCGCGCCCTGCAATTGATGTGAGAGGCCGCCCGTGCCCAGCACAACCACTTTTTCATCCGTGGGCCAGCTTTCAATCGCTGCGCGCAGCACGCGGCCCAACTCCCACATCCGTTGCGGGGTGGGGATCGGATATTGGATGGTATTGACCAAGATCGGCACCACCTTGACTGGCCAAGCCGCTGGCCTGCCAAAGATCAATTCCATTGGCACCTGCATGCCATGATCCACCTGCAATTCGCGGCAAATCAGCGGATCAAAATGCCGCGCCACCATCTGATCGGCCAAATGCCAAGCAAAATCCGCAGCCCCCTGAAAAGACGGCACTGCGCGCGGCCCCCAGCCTTCATCGATGGGATCATAGCTTTCGGCCACGCCCAAAGCCAAGGTCGGCACGCGGTCCAAAAAGAACGCATTGCCGTGATCGTTAAAGATCACCACGGCGATGTCAGGCGCTGCGGCCGCTGCCCAGTCTTGCGCCGGGATATAGCCGTCAAAAAACGGCTTCCATTCGTCGGTGTTGCGCAGACCCTTATCCAGCGCCGCCGCAATCGAGGGCACATGGCTGGTCCCGATGCCGCCAATCAACCTAGCCATTTGTGACCTTTCCCAGTCTTGTGTCGAGAAATGCATCCAAACTCATCCCCGCTTGCGCCGCGCCAATGGCGCGGATCGGGGTTGGGTCCACGGCAGAAATCTTCAGGATATAAAAAAGGTTCCCCCCCAGCCGCACCATCTCGGCCCAATCGCGGCGCGCGACTGCTGCGCGCTGTTCCTCGCTCAGCTCAAAGCGGTTCAGATAGGCGGCTTCATCGGCCAAAAAGGCCGCGCGCCCCTCAGGGCTTGACAGGCTCATCGCCATTTTGTTCAGCGCATAGCCCAAGTTGGCACGGGGGCGGTCAAACAGCGGCGTGTCGGGAATACGGTCTTGGCCAGCATCGCGGTCTGCCACGCCCTGCGCCCAATCGGCTAGCAGTCTTGCCACACTGTCAGGCTGCTCTACCGGCGCAAAATGGCCGGCATCCTCGATGATTTCCAGCCGAGCCTGCGGGCAAATTCTGGCAATGTCCTGATGTTGGGCAATCGGGCTCCAGATATCCTGGCGACCAACGACCAGCAGCATCGGCCCCTGATAGTCCAGCGTCGCCGCCGCATCTGGCCGCGCCAGCAAAGCGCGCAACTGGCGCTCGTGGATTTCGGGCGTCATGCGGCAGACCATCGCCGTCAGATTGGCGATCACCTGCGGATCAGGCACGGCTTCGGCATTCATCATGCCCGGCACCCACTGGGCGGCCAGCGCCGCCATGCCGTCGCGGTTGCACAGATCAATCATCGCTTGGCGCTTGGCCTCTTCGCCCTCCCGTTTGGGATGTGTGCCGGTGTTCAGCAGCGCCATCCCCGCGATCCGCCCGGGCGCCATCCGCGCCATCTCAAGCGCCACGCGCCCGCCCAGCGAATGGCCCGCTAAAATCAGCCTGCCTGAGTGGCGCGTCAAAAGATCCCGTGCCATTTCGGGGATGCTGGCTTGTTGCGTGATGCAGGCCACCACGGCAGGCCGCAGCGTTTGCAATGACCTCCAGACAAAGTCATCCGACACAAGTCCCGGAATCAAAAGCAAAGTTGTCATGCCCCACCCCACCGTAAAAAAGGGCCGCCCCGAAAGCAGGGACGGCCCGCTGCCTTAGCTTCTGCTGCGCCAGCTGTCGGCGTAATTCGTCCGCGCCTCGGCTGCATAGGGGGTGGCTGCGACCCGAACCCGAATTTCCGTCTGACGGTGCGGCTCGGTCGAAGTTTTGCCGGTGGTTTCCGGCTCGCCCCACTTCAGTGTCAGGATGTCATTTTCCTGCACCTCTTGCGAGACAACGCCCAAAGACAGCATGCAGCGCTCATTATAGGAATAGCCGTTAAACATGCTCATCCCGACCATTTTATCGCCCAACATCACCATATCGGCGCTAGAGGAGGCGTAATTAGGCTGCGGAAAGTCGATCCATTTGAACGGCACGCCAGATTCAAAATTAGAGGCGATCACCTTCATCACATCCTCGCGGTTCCATTCGAAAGTGACTTTTTTGCGGTTTGATGCGCTACCTTTCATTGCGGCTAAGGCGGATTTGCCGATGAAATCCTCTTTTTTCCAGCCAATGTAGAAATCATAGCCCAGCTCAAACGGATTAACGTAATAATCCTCGATATTGTCGCTGACAAAGCTGCCACCAATCGCGCCGGCGGACTCGTAGCTGTCAGCACCCAGCCAATCGCGATAGTCTTTCAGCATGCCGTCACCGGTATAGATGCCTGGCAAGGGCGAAGGAATCCAGCCTGATTCCAGAGTGTTGGTCGAATAGGCGCGGCTGCCACATTGCACCAGATTGACGCCCGCATCGCGCGCGGCTTGCAAGATGGTGGACTGGATGTAATCCTTATCCTTATAGGGGCCCCAAATTTCTAGCCCAGGTGCGCCGGACATGCCGTGGCGCAGGGCCTGCACCTTTTTGCTGCCGATATTGATCCAATCGACATGGAAAAACTTAATATCCGGCACGGGGCCGCCATTCATCTTTTCAAAGATTTTAGGCGCATCCGGTCCTTGGATTTGAAAACGGTAATGCTCGCGCAAAACCCTTTCGCCTTCGGGGCGGCTGGGGCTGCGTGGATCGTATTTAAGCCGCACGTTCCATTTGCCATAAGCGGCGCAGAACATCAGCCAATTCGAGGTGGGCGCGCGGCCAACAAGGATATATTTATCCTCACGCTCGCGGAAAATAATATGGTCGCCGATGACATGGCCATTTGGCGTCACGGGCACGAAATGTTTGGCGCGGTTTAGATCAAAATTGGCAAAAGAATTCACGCCGTGATGCGACAAAAACGCTGTGGCATCGGGGCCTTCGACGATCAGCTCGTCCATGTGATGTGATTGGTCAAACAGCACAGCGGTTTGGCGCCAAGCGACCTGTTCGTTGCGCCAGTTCTGAAATTCGGGGGCCACCACGGGATAGACATACATCCCGGCTTTTGAATTGCGCAGCATCGTGACGGGATCGCCCGCGGCTGCGATTGCGGTTGTCAGGCTTTGTGACATCAAACTTGCTCCCTGCTTGTGTGTATACACTAGGCCGCAGTTCGGATTGAAAATCAAGAGTTGCGCAGCGGTTTGACTGCGGAATTCCCCCAAAATGTATACATAGATCTTCTAGGAGCTAAGGATGGCCAAGCTTTGCACGCCTTCGCGCAGCGCAGCCTCATGTGAGAGCAGGAATTCGACGTTGCGTCTTGCGGCGCGGGCGTGTTCGCGGGCCAGTGATTCGGCGCGAAACCCCTCGCGGGCTTCGATTGCCTCGATGAGGGCGCGGTGCTGACCCTGCGCTGCCGAAAGGGTTTTGACCAGCTCGGCCTGCCGTGATTGGTCGTCAAGAAAGGCCGAGGGCGAGGCAAAGGGCAGGGCGGTGATGCGGTCAATTTCCCGGATCAAAACCGCACTTTGCGACAGCTGCGCCAAGAGGTGGTGGAACTGGGTGTTAAAATTTGAATATGCCTCCATATCAAAGGATTGCACTAAGAACAATGCGTCGATCTGATGCAGAATGCTGCGGGCTTGGGCTAGGTGATCGGCTGAAACGCCGCGCTCTGCGGCCAAACGGGCGGCGGTGCCCTCGAGTACGCCGCGCAGCTCGATGGTGTCGACCACATCGCGCACCGCAAAGCCGCGCACCACAAATCCGCCAGCCGGCGCGCGGTCAAGCAGCCCTTCGGCGCCCAGCCGTTGCAGCGCATCGCGCACCGGCGTGCGCGAAATACCCAGATCTTCGGCCAGCGCCACTTCGAACAGGCGGGTTCCGCCCGGGTAAGCGCCGCCCAAAATGCGTTTGCGCAGTGTGATCAAGGCCCGCTGCGCATGGGTAGAGGTTCGTTCCAAGCCTGCCATCTTTGTCCTCATGTATACAAGTCAAGGCTAGCAGGGTGCGCGCGCCCTGTATACATGCAGAGATTACATCTTCAGGATACGGCGCGCATTTTCTTTCAAGATCAGTGGGCGCACATCGTCTTTGATCGGCAGGTCAGCGAAATCGGCCAGCCAGCGGTCTGGCGTGATTGCCGGCCAATCCGAGCCAAACAGCATCTTTTTCTTAAGGATGGTATTGGCGTAATGCACAAAGATTTGCGGGAAATATTTTGGCGACCAGCCCGACATATCAATATAAACATTGGGTTTGTGCTGGGCCACGGCAAGCCCCTCTTCGGTCCAAGGGAAGGAGGGGTGCGCCAGCACGATGGTCATATCGGGGAAATCTACCGCGACATCGTCAATGTGTATGGGGTTCGAGTATTTCAGCCGCATCCCCATGCCGCCCCGCATCCCCGAGCCAACACCGGTTTGGCCGGTGTGAAACAATGCAATCGCGCCTTCTTCGGCAATCGCCTCATAAAGCGGATATGCCATGCGGTCATTGGGGAAAAACCCCTGCATGGTGGGGTGAAACTTGAAGCCCTTCACGCCAAAGTCGCGCACCAATCGCCGCGCCTCACGCGCGCCAAGCTTGCCCTTGGCGGGGTCGATGCTGGCAAAGGGGATCAGAATATCGCTGTTTTCCGCTGCAAGCCGCGCGATTTCTTCGTTGTTGTGGCGGTGAAAGCCGGTTTCGCGTTCGGCATCGACGCCAAAGATCACCGCCGCGATCTTACGCGCGCGGTAATAGGCGGCGGTTTGCGGCACGGTGGGCAACATGCCATCTGCGCCGGCGGGGTTTTTGAAATAGGCCGCCATACCGGCCTGAAAGTCATTATAGCCGTCGTCGCGGTGGCAATTGCACGGCTCTTCGGCATGGGTGTGAAAGTCGATGGCGATGATGTCGTCAAGGTTCATGGCGCGGCCTTATTCCGTGGGCGCTGCAAGTTTGGCGGTGCGCTTTTCCAAAAACGCGCGCAGCCGCTCGGTGGCCTCGGGGGTCACTGACGTCAGGGCCGACATCAGGCTTTCGACGAAAAGACCATCTTCAGAGGACATATCGCGGATGCGGGGCAGGGCGTTAATGATGGCGTAATTCGACATCGGTGCGTTTTGCGCGGTGGCTTTGGCCAGGGTGATGGCGCGCTCCAGCGCTTGGCCTGCTGGCACAACATAGCTGACGCCGCCCCATTGCTCCATCTGCACGGGCGAGACGGTACGACCGGTCAACATCATATCGCCCATGCGCTGGGTGCCGATCAGCCGCGCGATCCGTACCGAACCGCCGCCGCCGACGAAAATGCCGCGCGTGCCTTCGGGCAGGCCAAAGAAGGCGGTTTCATCTGCCACGCGCACATGCGCTGCGGCGGCAAGTTCAAAGCCGCCACCAACGACCGCGCCTTGCAGGGCCACCACAAAGGGGATGCCGCCGCGCTCGATGCCGTCAAAGATCCGATGCCAGCGCCGCGAGCCCTGCACCGCTGCGATCAGCGGCTTTTCGGAATGCTCTGCCAAGTCAAGACCAGCGCAGAAATGCGTCCCCTCGCCATGAATAACAGCTGCCTTCGCTTCGAGTTGAGCGCGCTCAATCGCAAGGTTCAGCGCCTCGACGACGCGATCTGAGACCGCATTTCGCTTGGCCGGACGGTTCAACCCGATCAGCGCGATTTCGTCGCGCAGCTCGTAGGTTACCAACTGATCCATGCTTCCGTCCATGCTGCACCTCTGATTTCGGCCTCCAAAGAGGCGTTCCGCTTGTTCTCATTATTAGTTATATAATATAAATATTATGCTGTAAACATCTGTTGCAAAGATCTTTCGGGTTCATTACTGTTATGATTGATAACTAAATGCTGCCGCAGGGTGGGGCGCTGTGTTTCTTGGGGGATGTTATGCAAAGTGAGTTGGTGCAAGCAAAAGCTTTCGAGGGGGGACAGCTGGTAAGCGAGACCCGTGCGGATGGGTCGGTGCTGATCTGGCAGCGCGAGGCTTTGCCCGATTGGCCGCGTTGCATGACCGCGCGGTTTTTGCATTGGGCTGATATTGATCCCGAGCGGATCTGGATGGCCGAGCGGGATGCCCAGGGCGAATGGCAGCGTGTCAGCTATGGGCAGGGCGCGCGCGCGATCCGCGCTATTGGCGCGGCATTGCTTGCGCAGGGGCTTTCGGTCGAGCGGCCCTTGCTGATCTTGTCGGGCAACAGTCTTGCACATGCTTTGATGGCGCTTGGCGCGCAGCATGTCGGTATTCCCTCGGCAGCGCTATCGCCAGCCTATGCGCTTTCGGGTGAGGATCGCGGCAAGCTGTCGACAGTGGTCGCCCAGCTGACCCCCGGGATGGTCTTTGCCGATCATGCAGCCAAATTCCTGCCCGCAATCGAGGCAGTTCTGGGCTTGGATGTGGCGCTGGTCAGCCTGACGGGGACCAGCGAAAAGCGCGTGTCGCTGTCGTACCAAGATCTGCTGCAAACCCCGCCCTCGGCCGAGATGGAGGCCGCCCATGCAGCCGTTGGCCCTGATACAGTTGCCAAATTCCTGTTCACTTCGGGCACGACTGGCAGCCCCAAGGCCGTGATCCAGACCCAGCGGATGCTGTGTTCCAATCAGGCAATGGTGGCCAAAGCCTATCCGTTTCTGGCCGACGAGCCGCCGGTTTTGGTGGATTGGGCGCCTTGGAACCACACTGCCAGCGGCAATAAGGTCTTCAATATGGCGATTTATCACGGCGGCACCTATTACATCGACGATGGCCGCCCCACCGCTGATGGGATCGCCCGCACCATCCGCACCCTGCGCGAGGTTGCGCCGACTTGGTATTTCAACGTGCCGGTCGGCTATCAATTTCTGCTGGATGCGATGGAGCAGGATGCGACTTTGGTCAGCACCTTTTTTTCGCGGCTTAAGATGATGATGTATGCGGGCGCAGGTATGAGCCAACCGATCTGGGATCGCCTAACCGCAGTGGCTGCGCGCCAAATTGGCGGGGGCGTGCCGATTGTCTCGGGTCTGGGGGCGACCGAGACTGGCCCTTTTGCGCTTTATTATAGCGAGAAAAAAGACCGCCCCGGCAATATTGGCGCGCCGGCCTTGGGGGTGACATTAAAGCTGGTGCCAAAAGAAGGCAAGCTTGAGGCGCGGGTCAAAAGCCCCTCGATCACGCCGGGCTATTGGCGCAACCCCGAGCTTACCGCGGCGGCTTTTGACGAGGATGGCTTTTACATCTTTGGCGATGCGCTGCGCTATGCGGTTGAGGGTGAGCCTGCGGCGGGCTTTATCTTTGATGGCCGTTTGGCCGAGAATTTCAAGCTTTCCACCGGCACTTGGGTGGCGGTGGGCGCGTTGCGGGCGGGCTTGGTTGATGCGATGGCGGGCTTGATTTCGGATGCGGTGATTGCGGGCGAGAATAAAGACGATCTGCGCGCGCTTTTGCTGCCCAACCACGCCGCTTTGGCCCAGATTGCGGGCGGGGAAGAGCCTGTGTTCAGCCATCCCGCTGTGATTGCTGCGCTGCGCGACCGTCTGAGCGCACATGCGCGTGCCGCGACGGGCAGTGCGGCGCGGGTGGTGGCGGCCTTAGTGGTGCAACAGCCGCTGAGTTTTGACAGGGGCGAGGTCACCGACAAAGGCTCGGTCAATCAGCGCGCGGTGTTGCGCGAAAGGGCGGATCTGGTGGCGTCGCTGTGGTCAGAAGATCCCGCCTTGCTGCTGGCCGACTGGAAGCGGAGGCCGTGATGCAGATCGCTCAGACACATATTGCCGTCACCGGTGGCGGCTCGGGCTTGGGCGAGGCGGTCGTGCGCGCGCTGGCAGGGCGTGGCGTGCAGGTGACGGTGATTGACCGCAACGCCGAGGCCGCGCATCGGGTGGCGGCATCGGTTGGCGGCCATGGCTTGGCGCTTGATGTCACCGACGAGGCGGCGGGCGCGGCGCTTGATGGTGCGATTGCGGCGAAGGGGCCTCTGCGCGGGCTGGTCAATTGCGCAGGCATTGGCGGCGCCAGCCGGATTGTGGGCCGCGAGGGGCCGATGCCGCTTGCCGATTTTGCCCGCACCATTCAGGTCAATTTGATTGGCACCTTTAATATGATGCGCCTTGCGGCGGCGCGGATGCAAACCAATGCGCCCGACGCCGATGGTGCGCGCGGTGCGATCGTCAACACGGCTTCGGTTGCGGCCTTTGATGGCCAAATCGGGCAGGCGGCTTATGCGGCCTCGAAAGGGGGGATCGTCTCTTTGGCGCTGCCAGCGGCGCGCGAGCTGGCGCGCTTTGGCATTCGCGTCAATACAGTGGCCCCTGGCATCTTTCTGACGCCCTTGCTGGCAGAGCTGCCCGCCGAGGTGCAAGCCGGTATTGCGGCCTCGATCCCCTTTCCAAACCGGCTGGGCGCTGCCAGCGAATTTGCCGATGTGGTGCTTTTGTGCCTGACCAACAGTTATCTGAACGCCGAAGTGATCCGGCTGGATGGTGGCGTGCGGCTGCCGCCAAGATAGTGGGCTTGCGGCGGTTTTTGCCGCAGCCGCAAGTCTGTTTCTATAAAATAGGTCTGTTTTACCTTTTTTGGCACTGAGAATGATGATACTATAGAACTGATATGCTTTAACATTTTGGAGCAGGGGCAAGATGGACACGAATGTGGCGAAAACTGGCGATGAAGTCGAACAGCTTGGGGTAGATCGGCGGTTGTCGGGCTTTATCGGCTATACGATGAAACGCGCGCTTTCGATTGTTCACGCCGATTTCTCGCGCACTTTGGCCGAATATGATCTGCGCGCGGTATCATTTTCTGCGCTGACGATCATCGTGGGCGAACCCGGTCTGACCCAGACCCAATTGGCCGATAGCTTGCAGATTGAACGCTCGAACCTTGTCACGATTATTGACGAGCTGGCAGGGCGCAATCTGATCCTGCGTGCGCCGGTCGCTCAAGATCGCAGGCGACATGCTTTGATGCCAACCACCGCTGGAAAGCAGCTGGCTGCGGCCGCCTATGACCGCGTAGCCGAGCATGAGCGCCAGCTTTTTGCTTGCCTATCCCCGACCGAGTGCCAAGAGTTGCAGCGCATTTTGCGCAAGTTTCGCAAGGCCACAATGCCCGCCTAATCGGACGCGATTTCGGCAACCGCGGCGCGTAGGGCTGCGATCATATCGTTTTGCGCCCGCGTCGGATGCCAGTCGCGCCGTGTGGTCAGCCCAATCGGGCGCAAAGTGCCTTGGGCGGTCTGATAGGGCAGGCGCAGCAGCCTGCCATTGGCGATGTCGCGTCTGGCTTGCAGGGCCGAGACAAAGCCCAGATGATCCGTCCGCCCCAGCACATCGCACAGCAGTGTCATCGAGCCGGTTTCCACCAAGCGCGTCGGGCAGGGCAGCTGGGCTGCGGCGAACATCGCGGTGAAATGATCGCGCGCAGGTGTACCCATGCCCGCCACCACCCAGGGCCAGCGCGTCAGTTCGACCGCAGGCGCGGTGATGCGCGCCAAAGGGTGATCGGGGCGCGCGACGATTGCCATTGCATCTTGCAACAAGATCTCTTGGTTGAAATCGGGCAGGGGGGGGCGCAAAGCCCCCACCAGCATATCCACCTCGCCGCGCAGCAAGCTTTCGGCCAAATCGTCGTAGTGCCCCTCGGTGATGCGGATCGGCAGCGCGCTCCAGTGGCCGCGAAACCGCGCGATGGCCGGACCTAGAAGCAGCGAGCGCGAAAGCGGCATGGCGCCAATCACCACCCGCCCCACCTCGCGGCCTGACAGATCCGCGACATCGGCCTCGGCTTGCTCTAGCTCGGTCAGGGCCAGACGGGTGGCGGTGGCCAGTTGGCGCACTGCGCGGCTTGCGGTCATGCCTTTGGCGCTGCGCTCGAACAGGCTGCGTCCGGCTGCCGCCTCGAATTGGCGCAGAGCGCGATGCACGCTGGGTTGTGCCAGCCCCAAGTGGCGGGCGGCAGCGGCAAAGCTTTCGCATTCGGTGACAGCGATCAGCGCGGTCAGCTGCGCCAGCGTCGCGGTCCGCTTCAGCTGCGGGTTAAGGTCACAAAGCGCCGGGTCCAAAAGACCCAGCGCGCGCCGCAGCCGCAAGGCAACCGCCGCACCCGCCGGCGTCAGGATCAAGCCCTTGGGCCGGCGGTCAAAAAGCGCGGTGCCAAGCGCGGTCTCAATGCCCTGTAAGGCCGCTGAAACTGCGGGCTGCGTGACATGCAGCTGCGCTGCGGCCAGAGTGACCGAGCCTGTCTCGATCAGGGCCAGCAAAAGCCGCAGATGGCGCAGGCTGGCTTTCATCATTTGCCCGCGGCGCGGGTGCATGCGGCCGCGTTATAGTCAAGAAGCCTCCTGTTTTTCATCGCGGCCTCACTTGTTTGCAACGGTGCAAGGCTGCCAAAGCCTGCGCAGTAATGCAACTGTCTATAGCAAAAACTTATGGCAATGCGCGTGGTTCTGAATTGGCAAAGGCCGGAATGCGCGCGCATCTTTGTCGGCATATCAGCCAAGGAGACTGCCATGAGCCCTGTGCCAAAGACCGCCCTTATCATCTCGGCTCATGCCGCAGATTTCGTCTGGCGCTGTGGCGGGGCCATCGCGCTGCATGCAGCAATGGGCTACCATGTCACCGTAGTTTGCCTGTCATTTGGGGAACGCGGCGAAAGCGCCAAGCTGTGGAAAAAGCCTGATATGACGCTTGACCGCGTCAAGGCTGCCCGCCGTGCCGAGGCCGAGGCCGCCGCCCGCGCGCTGGGGGTTCAGGCGCTGATCTGCATGGATCTGGGCGATTATCCCTTGCGGCTGTCCGAGGCCGACAAGCTGCGGCTGGTCGATATTATCCGCGACGTCCAGCCGGATTTTATGATGAGCCACAGCGCCTTTGACCCCTATAACACCGATCACATGTATGCGACGCAAGTGGCGCTGGAATGCCGGATGATCGCGCAGGCTTGGGGGCATAATCCGGGGCAAAAGGTGTTGGGCGCGCCGCAATTATACCTGTTCGAGCCGCATCAGACTGAGCAGATGGGCTGGAAACCGGATGTGTTTCTGGATGTCACGCCGGTCTGGGACAAAAAGCGCGCTGCCATCGAATGTATGGAAGGCCAAGAGCATCTGTGGGAGTTCTACACCCGCGTCGCGCAAAATCGCGCCAACCATTTTCAGCGCAATTCAGGTGGCCAGTCAGGCGGGCGCGCGGCGCTTTATGCCGAGGGCTTTCAGTCGATGTTCCCGCGCGCGGTGGATGTGCTGTGAGCGGCGCGGTTGCGCATCTGGGTCATGTCGAGCTTTATACCGATCGCTTTGATGAAAGCCTTGATTTCTTTACCCGGGTCTATGGCCTGAAACTTTCGGCGCGCAGTGCCGACAGCGCCTATTTGCGTGCTTGGGATGATTACGAGCTTCACAGCCTAAAGCTGACCCGTCACCACAGCACTGGCGTGGGTCATATCGGCTATCGTGCGGCCTCGGCGCAGGCGCTGGCCGATCAGGTCGCGGTGATCGAGGCCTCGGACTATCTCTGCCACGGTTGGGTCGAGGGCGATCTGGGTCATGGCCGCGCCTTTCGCTTTGAAGACCCCTTTGGCCATGTGTTCGAGCTTTATTGGGACAGCGTCAAGTATCGTGCCACGGGCGAGGATAGGCCTGCGCTGAAGAACATGGCCAGCCGCTACACCGGCCAAGGTGCGGCGCCGCGCCGGATTGATCATCTGAACCTTCTGGCCGCGGATGTCGCCGAATTCAGGCGGTTCATGCAGCTGTGCCTTGGCTCGCGCGTGACCGAGATGATCCAACTGGACAATGGCCGCACCGGGGGCTGTTGGTTTACGGTGAACAACAAAACCTATGATCTTGCCTGCACCGAAGATCACAGCGGCGGTGTCGCGCGGCTGCATCATATCACCTATGCCACCGACAGCCGTGAAGACATTCTGCGCGCCGCAGATCTGTTCTTGGAAAACGGTGTCCACATCGAGACAGGGCCGCATAAGCACGCCATCCAAGGCACTTTCTTTTTATATGTCTGGGAGCCAGCGGGAAATCGGGTCGAACTTGCCAATGCCGGCGCGCGGCTGATCCTTGCACCCGATTGGGAGCCAGTGGTCTGGACTGAAGCCGAGCGCAAACGTGGCCAGGCTTGGGGCCTAAAGACGATCGAGACTTTTCACACCCATGGCACCCCGCCAGCCGCAAAGGAGTAATGCATGGCTCAAAGTTGCTGTTTGCCCCAAACGTCACCCCAGACGTCAACCCAGACCTTTCCTTTGTTCCCTCCGCTGGCCAAGGCTGCGCAAAGCGGCGGCGGTGCGGCATGAGCGTTGTGGTACAATCCATTCCCCGCGCGCCGCGCGCTGTGATCGAGGGGCTGGCGCGCGCCGGCGTTGCCACCGTCCACGAGGCGCAGGGCCGCAAGGGCTGTTTGCACAGCACGCTGCGCCCGATCTATGCCGGCGCCCAGATCGCCGGCAGCGCCGTGACCATCAGCGCCCCCCCCGGCGATAACTGGATGCTGCATGTGGCGATTGAGCAACTGCAAGCCGGCGACATTCTGGTGCTGGCGCCGACAAGCCCTTGTGATAACGGCTATTTCGGCGATCTTTTGGCCACCTCGGCCATGGCGCGGGGCTGTCGGGGTTTGGTGATTGAGGCTGGCGTGCGCGATGTGCGCGATTTGACCGCGCTGGGGTTTCCAGTTTGGTCGCGGGCGATCAGCGCGCAGGGCACGGTCAAACAGACCCTCGGTTCGGTCAATGTGCCCATTGTTTGTGCGGGGCAGGCGATTGCAGCGGGGGATGTGATTGTCGCGGATGATGACGGCGTGGTGGTGGTGCGCTTGGATGAGGCCGAGGCGGTGCTGGCCGCGGCCAACAGCCGGCTTGCGGCCGAAGAGGCCAAGCGCGCCAAACTTGCGACCGGGGTGCTGGGGCTGGATTTATACGACATGCGGCCCGCGCTTGCGGCCAAGGGTTTGACCTATGTCTGACACCGAAGCGGGCATCCCTTGCCTTTGGATGCGGGGAGGGACATCGAAGGCTGCGGTGTTTTTGGCAAGCGATCTGCCTGCCGCAGCTGCCGCGCGCGACGCGCTGTTGCTGCGGTTGTTGGGCAGCCCTGATCCTCGACAAATTGACGGCATTGGCGGCGGCGATCCTTTGTGTTCGAAGGTGGCGATCCTTGCTGCCTCAAGCCGGTCTGATGCCGATGTGGACTATCTGTTCTTGCAGGTCTTTGTCGATCAGGCCTTGGTCAGCACCGCCCAGCCCTGTGGCAATATTCTGGCTGCGGTTGGACCAGCCGCGTTGGAGCGCGGTCTGCTTGCGGCGCAAGAGGGGGTGACGCCGGTGCGCATCCATATGCTGAACACCGGTGAGGTGGCGGTGGCGCGGGTGGCCACGCCAAAGCGCCGCGTCAGCTATCAGGGGGGCGCGCAGATTGACGGTGTGCCCGGCCATCACGCCCCCGTGCCGCTGCTGTTTACCGGCATTGCAGGTGCGCTTTGTGGCGCGATGCTGCCAACGGGACAAGAGGTTGACCAGATCGAGGGTCTGGACTGCACGCTGATCGACAATGGCATGCCGATCGTGGTGATGGCGGCGGCAGACTTTGGACTGACCGGTCAAGAGCCGCTTGATCTGCTGGAGGCAGACACCGCGCTGCGCGCAAGGATCGAGGCCATTCGCTTGCAGGCAGGACCGCTGATGCGGCTGGGCGATGTTGCCGCGCAATCGGTGCCAAAGATGGTTTTGGTTTCGCCGCCGATCCGAGGTGGGGCGATCCACACCCGCAGCCTCATCCCGCATCGGCTGCACGCGGGGATCGGGGTTTTGGCGGCGGTCAGCCTTGCCTCGGCCTGCCTTTTAGGCAAGGGGCCGGCCGCGGCGCTGGCAAAGCTGCCGCAAGACGGACGCTTTGCGGTCGAGCATCCCAGCGGTGCGGCAGAGGTCTTTTTGGAGGTGCAGGCGGG
The DNA here is from genome assembly GCF_036782355.1 of Cypionkella sp. Taxonomy (NCBI): domain Bacteria; kingdom Pseudomonadati; phylum Pseudomonadota; class Alphaproteobacteria; order Rhodobacterales; family Paracoccaceae; genus Cypionkella; species Cypionkella sp. Next base: position 8,507 of record NZ_DAIPZF010000017.1, on the reverse strand, counting down.
CAAGATTGTGGCGGCGGGCACCCTGCGCACGGCGCGCAAGCTGTTTGAGGGGGTGGTTTTTCCTGCTCCGCTGCCGGTTTAGCGGCAGGCGGCCGGGGCGCTGCCCCGGACCCCGGGATATTTAGAGACAGATGAAAGCGGTTAAGGGGGCAGCATGCGGTCGGCTGAGGCCGCGAACAGGCTGCGGGCATAGGCGGTTGTCATCTGGCCCGAGGCGAGGGCTTGGCGGCTGAGGCTTTCGACGCTGCGGCCATGTTGCATCACCAGAATGCGGTCACACATATGGTCGATCACCGCCAGGTCATGCGAGACCATCAGGAAGGTCAGGCCGCGTTCGGCGCGCAGCCGCGACAGCAGGTTCAGGGTTTCGGCCTGCACGCTGGCATCGAGCGCCGAGGTGGGCTCGTCGAGCAGCAGGATTTTGGGTTCCAGCATCAGCGCGCGGGCGATGGCAACGCGTTGACGCTGGCCGCCTGAGAGTTGGTGGGGGTAGCGAAAGCGGAAATTGGCTGGAAGGCCGACATCGGTGAGGGCTTGTTGGATGCGGCTTTCGCTGAGCGGGAGGCCGTGGATGGCCAGCGGTTCAGAGAGGGTGCGGTCGATGCTATGGCGCGGGTGCAGGCTGGCGTAGGGGTCTTGGAACACCATTTGCACCTGACGCGAGAAGGCGCGGTCGTGTCGGATCGTTTCACCTGCGATGCGGATCGAGCCGCCCGAGATTGGCGCAAGGCCGCAGATGGCGCGCAAGATGGTGGATTTGCCAGAGCCGCTTTCGCCAACCAGGCCAAAGGCGCTTTTGGCGGCCACGGCGAAGGAGACCTCTTGCACAGCGCGCAGGGGCTTGCCCTGTGCGGTGAAGGTGACAGAGAGGTTTTCGATTTCGATCAACATTTTAGCCCGCCCATGATGCATCGCGTTCAAGGCTGGGAAGCATGCTGCGCGGCCCGCCGATGCGGGGCAGGCAGTTCAGCAGGCCTTGGGTATAGGGGTGTTTGGCTTGCAGCAGGTCTTTTGCTGCCAGCTCTTCGACGATCTTGCCTTTATACATCACCAGCACCCGATCACAAAACCGCGCGACAAGGCGCAGATCGTGGCTGATAAAGATCAGCCCCATGCCACGGGCGCGGACCAGATCATCAAGGATCTTGAGCACCTCTGCCTGTACGGTGACATCGAGTGCGGAGGTAGGTTCGTCTGCGATCAGCAAATCTGGATTGGGGATCAGCATCATCGCGATCATCACGCGCTGGCCCATGCCACCGGACAGTTCATGCGGATAGGCCTGCATCACGCGCTCGGGGTCGCGGATTTGCACCGCGATCAGGGCCTCTAGCGCCTTGGCGTAGGCGGCGGGTTTGGACAGCCTGTCGCGCAGCCGCAGGCCTTCGGTCAGCTGTGCGCCGACCCGCATCACTGGGTTAAGCGAGTATTTCGGGTCTTGCATCACCATGGAAATGCGCGGGCCGCGCAGGCTGCGCATGGTCTTTTCCGAGGCTTGCAGCAGGTCAATGCCGTCAAAGCGCATCTCATCAGCCGCAATCTGCCCCGGCGGGCGGATCAGACGCAGCAGGGCGCGGCCGGTCATGGTCTTGCCCGAGCCGGATTCGCCAACAATGCCAAGCCGTTCACGCCCCAAACTGAAGGAGACGCCGCGCACCGCTTCGACACGGCCGGCTTCGGTGTCAAAGCTTACGCGCAGGTTTTTCACGCTAAGAAGGCTCATTTGCTGGCACTCTTGGGGTCAAGGACATCGCGCAGGCCGTCGCCTAGCAGGTTGAAGCCCAAGGAAACGATAAAGATCGCAAGGCCGGGCATGGTGGCGACCCACCATTGCTCGAACAGATATTTGCGCCCGGCCGAGATCATCAGGCCCCATTCGGGCAGCGGTGGTTGCACGCCCAGCCCCAGAAATCCCAAGCCCGCAGCCGTCAGGATCACTCCGGCCATATCCAAGGTGACGCGGATGATCACCGAAGGCAGGCACATCGGGATGATATGGCCCCAGATCACCCGGATCGGGCCTGCGCCTTGCAGCTTGACCGCGGCGATGTAATCCGAGCTGCGCACGGTCAGCGTCTCGGCGCGGGCGACGCGGGCATAGGGCGGCCAAGCCGTCAGTGCAATCGCCAGCACTGCGTTTTCGATGCCGGGCCCCAGCACCGCCACCAGCGCAAGCGCGAGGATCAGCTTTGGGAAGGCCAGAAAGATATCGGTCAGCCGCATCAAGGCAATGTCGGTCCAGCCGCCGAAATAGCCTGCAACCGTGCCAATGATCAGCCCCGCCACCGGCGCAGTCAGGATCACCAGCAGCACGATATAAAGCGTGGTGCGCGAGCCATAGAGGATGCGCGATAGGATATCGCGGCCAAAGTCATCAGTGCCCAGCAGGTTTCCGGCAGTCAGCGGCGGCAGCAGTCTGCGGCCAAGGTCTTGGGTGATCGGATCATGCGGGGCCAGCAGCGGCGCAAACAGTGCCGCAAACAGCAGCACCAAAGTAATGCAAAGCCCAATCATCGCCAGCGGATTGCGGCGCAGGCGCAGCCAGTTCAGATAGCTTTGCCCCAGACGCGATTGCATCCGCGAGCCGGGGTTGGGGTCGCGCAGCCATGTGATCAGCCCGCTCATACCCGCGCCCTCGGATCCACCAGCCGGTACAGCAGGTCTGACAGCATGTTCAGCCCGATATAGGCCGCCCCCACCACCACGGTGCCGCCCAGAACTGCGGGCATATCGGCCACCATCAGCGCATCGGTGATATAGCTGCCAAGGCCGGGCCAAGCAAAGATGGTCTCGGTCAACACAGCGCCTTCCAGCAGATAGGCATAAGACAGCGCTACCACTGTGATCAGCGGCACCATGACGTTTTTCAGGGCATGCACCCAGATCACCCGATACTCGGGCATACCTTTTACCCGTGCGGTGGTGATATATTCCTGTCCCAATTCGTTCATCATAAAGCTGCGCGTCATCCGCGAGATATAGGCCATCGAGATATAGGCCAGCAGCCCCGCTGGCAGGATGATATGGGAAAAGGCATTGGCGAACATATCCCAGCGCCCGTTCAGGGCTGTGTCTAGCAATATCATGCCGCTATAGGGGGTGATGTCGAAATCGTAACTCATCTGATAGACCGCATCCAGCCGCCCCGGGCCTCCAACCCAGCCCAGATGGCCGTAAAACAGCAAAAGCCCCATCAGCCCCAGCCAGAAGATCGGCATCGAATAGCCCATCAGCCCGATCAGGCGGGTGATCTGGTCAAACCAGCTTCCCGGTTTGGTCGCCGCAATCACCCCTGCGGGCACGCCCAGCAAAACCCCCAAAACCGTCGCCAAAGTCGCCAGCTCAAGCGTGGCGGGAAAGCGGCGCGCTACCTCTTGCAGCACGGGTTCTCGGGTGCGGATCGAGGTGCCCAGATCGCCCGTCAGCGTATCGCCCAGATAGATCGCAAATTGCTGCCATAGCGGATCGTTCAGCCCCAAAGCCTCGCGGGTTTGCTCGATCTGCGCATTGGTGGCGCGCTCGCCCAAAATCGAGGTCACAGGATCAATCGGCACGACACGGCTGATGATGAAGGTCACGGCCAAAAGGCCGATAAAGGTCACCAAAAGCGTCACAGCCGTATTGCCGATCTGGCGCAGAACCGAGAGCAGGGGCGAGCGGGGGAGGGGCGATGAATACTCTGTCATTGTTTTTATAAAAAAAAGGCGCGCGCAAAGCGGAGTTTGCGCGCGCGGATTTCTTATTTCGACACCAGCCAATAGGCGACGGAATCGGTCGCTCCACCGGTGTAGAAGTCTTTGACTGTCGCGCGCATGCCAGTCTGATAGCCGATCTGGAACATCACGATAAACGGCGAGGTTTCGCGCGATGTCTTTTGCAGCTCTTCATACATCGCCACCCGCTTGGCTGGGTCTTTTTCCAAGACCGCCGCTTGCGAGAGCGCCGTCATTGCGCCCGGATCATAGGCATTGCGCCAAGCCAGATAGCCGGTGTTCTTACCCTCGTCAGAATTGTCGGGATTTTCGGCAAAGGTCGAAGAGTTGGTGTTCGGATCAGGATAATCCGGCCCCCAGCTTTGCAGCGTCGCTTGATGTTGGCGCGCCCGATATTCCTTCAGCTGTTCAGCGCCTTCGCCAACGTTCAGCTCGACCGTGATGCCGATCTGACCAAAAGTGTTCTGGATGGACTGCGCCATATCCATGCGGTCTGCGGCATTGCGCACCGAGAGTTTGATGGTGGTGTCGGTGATGCCAGAGGCTGCCAGTTCGGCCTTGGCCTTCTCGACGTCAAGACTATAGGGCGTGTCGGTCAGCGCACCCAGATAGCCGCTTGGCAAGAACGATTGATGCACGACCTCGGTGCCCTTCAAGAAGGTATCAACCATGCCTTGATAATCCACTGCCCAGCGCATCGCGTTCAGGAAGTGTTCGTTCTTAAAGCGTTCGTCCTTTTGGTTGAAGGCAAGATAAAAAATCTGGCCGCCGACATCTTGCTGCACTGTAATATCGGCATTGCCCGCCATGCCTTCGATATCGGTGGGCGTCAGTTCGCGCGCGATGTCGATATCGCCTTTTTCAAGCTGCAAACGCTGGGTCGCGGCTTCGGGGATATGCTGCATGAACACACGCTTCAGCTTGGCATCCCCGCGCCAATAGCCGCTGCGCGCCTCCAGCACATAGCCCTCATTCGGTTTGAAAGATTTCAGCACATAGGCGCCGGTGCCGGCCGAATTGGACTTGAGCCATTCGGTGCCCAGATCGCCGTCGACCTCATGCGATTTGACGGTCTCTTCATCGACAATCGAGGCCACGCCTGCCGTCAGACAGTTGTACAGGAAGGTTGGCGCGAAAGGCTTATCGACCTTGATCGTCACCGTGTCGCCATCGGCGGTGATCATGCTGTCGACGGTGTCTTTGGTCCAGCCAAACTGGTTCAAGATAAAGGCAGGCGATTTGTCCAGCTTGACCGCGCGCTGCAAGGAGTAGGCCGCATCCTGTGCCCGCACCGGATTGCCCGAAGAGAAGGTCAGCCCCGCTTTCATTTTAAAGCTATAGGTCAAGCCGTCATCGGCCACCGACCAGCTTTCGGCAAGACCTGCCACCAGTTCGCCCGGTTTGGTCGGGTCCAGCTCGATCAGGCCGTCATAGGTGTTGTTGATTACATCAAGGCCAGAAAACTCATAGGCCTCATGCGGATCAAGGCTTACGATGTCGTCAATCGCATCTGCGATCACCAAAGTGTCGGCGGGTGTGGCGGCAAACAGTGCCGAAGGCGCAGCCCCCAGCATCAAAGCCGCAACGACAAGCGCCCCAGCGCGACGAATGGTCGGGTCAAACAGCATTCTAAACTCCCTCGTTGTTGGTATGTTTTTGCTATGGTCCTGAAGACAGACTCTGATTTTTACCGATTGGGCAATTTTTAAGGTGGCATGTCAACAAGTGCTTTCGCTGGGCGCGCGGGCAGGCTTGACGCAGGGGCGGGTGCTGCCTAACGATAGAGCAGCGGTGGCGGCCTTGCCGCAAAAGCCCCGTCCCCTATCCGCAGCGGAGTGCGCGATGACCCCCGACCCAATGGCGCTGACCGCGTGGAAAGCCGACCGACTGCGCGCTCTGACGGCCGAAGACGGCTGGCTTAATCTGTGTGATCGCGTCGAGATCCCGCCAGGCCCGCAAAGCGTCGGGTCTGGCGCGCAAAATGGCGTGGTGATTGCAACCGGCCCCAAGGTTCTGGGCGTGATTGATGCCGCGGCGCAAAGCTTTACGCTGCCCGATGGCACAAGGCTTGATTTTGCGGCCTCGGCCGGGGGATTTGCGCAGCTACGGGTCGCGCCGTTTTTGCTGGAACTGCATGTCGTAGGGGCGCAAACTGCGCTGCGGCTGCGCGATTTGCGGCTGCCACGCCAGGCCGATTTGCAGTATTTTCCCTATCGGCCCGAGTGGGTTATTCGTGCCGACTGGCAGGCTTTGCCGCAGCCGCAGACCAAATCCATCGGCCAGAAAGGTGGCGCGGAGACCGAGGTGCAGCTGACCCATTTTGCCGCCTTTCAGCATCTTGGTCAGCCTGTCACCCTGCTTGCCACCCATTGGAAGGGCGACAAGCCGATGTTTGTGATCCGCGATCAGACCAGCGGCACCGAGACCTATGCCGCCTCGCGCTTTTTGATCGGAGAAGAGATCACGCAGGGCGCAATCACGCTGGATTTCAACCGCGCCTTTCATCCGCCCTGTTCTTTCACCGATTTCGCGATCTGCCCGCTGCCGCCGCGCGAAAACATCTTGCCGTTTCGCATCGAGGCGGGTGAGCGGTTTTGAACCCTAAGCGCTACAGCCCCTGCAAGCGCGGGTCAAAGGGATAGCGGGTCAGGTTTTCGCAGCCGGTTTCGGTGATCAGCACCTGATCCTCGATCTTGATCGAAAAATCTCCCCCCTCGGGTGAGACCAGCGCCTCGACACAAAGCGTCATGCCCGGTTGCAGCACATAATCAAAAGAGCCTTCGACATAACCGTCGGGGTAGGCGACATAGGGCCATTCATCGCACAGCCCGACGCCGTGCATTTTGCAGGAATATTTCTGTTTCCAGTATTGGGCGTCAAGCTGATGCCCGCCCATCACCAGCTCGCGGATCGAAACACCCGGTTTCAGCCGCGCTTGGTGGTCGTTGATATGATCGCGGGCATGGCCAAAGGCAGAGATCATCGCAGAAGTTGGCGCGCGCTCGCCCACCCACCAGGTGCGGCTGATGTCGATACAGATGCCATAAGCGCCGATCAGATCGGTATCAAAGGCGACAATCTCGTTGTTTTGCACCAAACGCGGGCCGCATTCCTGAAACCAAGGATTGGTGCGCGGACCCGAGGCCAAAAGCCGCGTCTCGATCCATTCGCCGCCGCGCCGGATATTGCCTGCGTGCAGCTCGGCCCAGATTGCATCCTCTGACACCCCACCCAGCGGCACCTTGGCGCGGGTAAAAGCCTCCATCTCGGCAATTGCGCTTTCGCAGGCGTGATGAGCGCAGCGCATCGCCAAAATCTCATCTGCGCCCTTGATCGCGCGGGTGTGTTCGGTGATCTCTTCGCCTTCCTCGACCTGAAAGCCTTGGCGTTCCAGCGCGCGCAGACCGGCAACCATGATCTTATCCACCGCGAGCCTGCGGTTGAGGCCCGCATGGGCGCGCATCACCTCGTCGACCTGTGCGGCAAAGCTGCCCGCCGCGGCATCACCCTTATCGCCGGTGATCGAATAAAAGAACGATGCCCCCGCGCGCAACTCGGCCACCAAAGGGTTGAACCCCACAAGGAAAGGCGCGTTCTTATATTCCCACATCACCATATGGCCGTCGGCACACAGCAGGCAGGCGCGAAACGGGTTATGGCTGTTCCAAAGCTGCATATTGGTGGTGTCGGTGGCATAGCGGATGTTCATCGGGTCAAACATCAGCAATCCGCCGATGTCACGATCCACCAAGGCCTGCGTCAGCCGCGCCCAGCGATACTGCCGCATCGCCTGCAAATTCGGCAAAGTCAGCCCCGCGCTTGCCCATTCGGCAAAGGCCAGTTGCGTCGGGCCAATTTCGACACGGTCGTTGTCATTGGGCGAACCATCGCCCAGCGTCGCACCACGGCTGGGGTCGATCTTGCGGCGGTCGGCATAATGATCGGTCATGGCGCGCTCCCTTTGCCGCCAGCATGGGGCCGGCACACCACCAAGCATTGCCGCCCGCGACATCGGGTGTCGGAAAGCGGACGTTCGGTGCAAGTGCGAGATCGCAAGAGTAGTGTGAAGCAAGCGGTCGCTCAGGGCATCAGCCCGTTTTTTGCGATGTCCAAACGCAACGAAGGTCTGCAGGGAGCCGTTGTTGACAAACGCTGCAAGGTCAACGAAGTTTTGCGAGGGCGTGCACCAAAAACCTTCAACAACGACTTGAGTTTTGATCCGGGTATTTGGCGGACGAAAACAAGGTATTTTCAGCTATGCCAAAATTGAGGGTTTTAGGGACATTTCTTAGGAGTTTTTATCGTGGACATACTTTCACTTTTTACCGCTTTTGGGCTTGGCTCTATCATATCCGTGTTCGTCCAGTCTTATCTGGCACGAAAGTCGGAAAATAGTGAGAGAAGTTTCCGAGAGCGGCAGGCAGCGTATATCGGCTTGCTAGAAGCCTATCATCGGGCCGCAATAGACAATAACGACACAGCCGCCAAGCACTTCGGTCTTTGGCAAATGCGTTGTGATCTGGTAGCGCCCAAAGCAGTCAGAAGTGCTATTGAACAAATCGTTCAAACCAACGACGACCGAGAGGCGCGAGTAAAAGCACATGACAAATTGAAAGCCGCATTGCGCACCGATCTAGGCATTGCGAAATGATCGCAACTACCAATTAAGGTTGCCATTACTAGGCCAGCATGGGGCGCCCCAAAACCACCGTTTGTTGAACGGTTCACAAGCTCGGTCATTTGCACTGCAACAGCGAAGGTCGGAAAAATCCCTACACCGACGTTTCAGCCAAC
>NZ_DAIPZF010000016.1:69128-73053 GCF_036782355.1 Cypionkella sp. | reverse complement strand
AGCGGATCAAAGAGTTGGAGCGCGAGGTGCGTCGGCTTCGGCAGGCGAATGAGATCCTGCGCAAGGCGTCAGCTTATTTTGCGCAGGCCATTCTCGCGGTTTGACGGCAAACCGCTGCCGGGCAATGGATGCACTTGGGCAAGCGCTTTATGCCCGCCGTCTAACCTATCAAGGCGGGCTTATTCATCACAGGGATCGCGGCGGGCAACACATGTCCATTCGCAACCGAGCTATTGGCAAAGGTAGGCATCGAAGCTGCCGAAAAGGATTGCGAGAAATACTGGAAGGCTACTGGGGATGATGCTGTTTCCTGTCGGGTCCCAGCCCCCCCAACAGGGGAGGTGCGACAGTAGTGATCTCAATTAGGAATGTTCTAGCTTCCAATTGCACGCAAAATCTGCCCTCGCATATCCAAACCTTCCAGTTCTTTCTCGACGCGGGAATAGATCGCTGTACCGTTTGATTGACGCTGCCACAGTTGGCCTATGGCAAGGCCTTCAATGGCCTCTGGCGTTGCCTTTAAGTGATCGCCTTTGTATTCGACCGCCAAGATGCGCCCATCCTTCAGCTCTGCCACAAAGTCGGGATAGTGACGACCTTTCGCTCTGGGAAGGCTGAAGGCGTTCGGGTGTTGCGCCACATTTCTGATCCAGTGCTTTACAGGGTCAAGGCTGTCCAAAATCATTGCGCATTTGAATTCTTCACCGTCACCACCATCCTCGCCTTTACCATCAAAGGCAGGCACTTGGTTATTGCCCGTGAAATGCCTATTGAACCTGTGGCGACCGCGATAAAGCCGAACACCAGCAAACATCCCCTCTTCAAACCTAAACCCGCTTTCAAAACTAACTTCTGGGCTGGCCTCTGGGGCGAATAGGTTAAGTTGATAAACCTTTTGGCTTTCCGTCTCATAGATTGCCGCCAGCTTTCGCTGAACGCATCTTGCCAGCACAAACTGACAAACCATGAGTGACGAAAGCGGGATACCACGGTCCCGTATCAGAAACGAAACCACATCACCCAACCATCGGATCAATTCGCCTTGGCCAATATATTTGTCGCGCACCTTGCCATCCAACCAATTGACAAGTCCTTGCTCTGTCCAACCATCAACCGCGTGACCTATTGCCATGCTGTCGGTTTGATCCTGGTAGGCGACCGTCAACCTATCACCATCTAGGTCGATCTCGAAGGTATCGGCCACTTGCTGCACTGAAAACTCTGCCAGTGAAAGTTGGTGGGAATGTTGATGCAGCGACCAATCATGATAGTTCATAAATCGTTCATTTTCCGCAAAAATGAACTCGCCTTGAACCTTCGCCATCAGTCGAGGCGCGACAAAAGTTTCCCCGCGCTGGGCGGGGGAGGCGCTCTCGTAGTTTGCGGTTTTATATTTCTCCAATGCCTCACGGAATTCGCCATGATGCTTGGCTGGCATCACCGCAAAGATCCGCTCTTCCTCTTGCGGGGTGGGATAGTCGGTGACAGTGATCTTGGCCTTCCCGTTTTCGTCTGGCCCTACCTTAATCTTATATGGCGCAACGGTTTCCATGCCCTTCAAATCCACGACAGGCGCATCCACATGAACATCAAAACTAGGTTTTTGGCGCGACTGGCGTCCAAAGAAATCATCCAACATGTTTGGCGAAGCGTGTTCGATATTAGATTGAACTTCCTCTTCCTCGAATCCCATGGCAACCAGCTTATCAACCAGCCCCTTTACCGCATCCTGAAAGCGGGGCGAATTGAGACAGGCGTAGGATTTGTTCAACGCAGGATCGCTGCGCTTGGTCGCATAGGGCATACGCAGCACACGGCCCAACAACTGTTCGGCATCCCCCGATGAACTGATATTGGCAACCGAACAGAACACATAGGCAAAGGAACAATCCCATCCCTCTTTCAGGGCTTGCACAGTGATCACATAGTCAATCTCACAGGCAGGGTCTTTCAGATCAATCCCGTTCAATTCGCGCTGACTGCCAGTCACGACAGCGATGCTGCTCGACGGTATGCCTTTAACCGTTACCAAATGATCACGCAGCACCTCAACGGTGACATCCTGATCCTTGTTCTGGGCCTGAAACAGAATGATCGGTCGAATATAGGCCTCGCGATCCCTCTTGGCGATGTCTTCCAACTCCGTCCGCTTCAGCAACGCCCCATTGACCGCCGATTGCCAACTGTCATGCTCTTCCAGCACCACAGGCATCTTGATCATCTGCTCGTCTTTCAACTCTTGCGCCGTCACGCTGTGCAGAATGTTCGACCGCCCCTTTGGTGTTGCCGTAAACTCCACGATTGCACTGGGATTCAGCCGCCTTTGCATTTCATGGGCTAGACCCGTCACCGCCTGATGCGCCTCATCTACGATCACAAGGGGGTTATGCAGATACAAAAGATTGGCAAAGGAAAAACGTATATCGCCCTTCATTGGCCCATCGTCATTGCGTTCCAAGCCACGCGTATTGGGCGAGACTGCGCTGAAATGCGGCTCCATCATCTCATTATGGGCATAAACCTTGCGACCATCGGTCTTATCCACCTTCAGCGTCTGGATCGTGCCAACAAAGATGCACAGGTTGGCGCGCAAGTCTTGGGGCGAGACTTGGGTGAAATCTGCCATATCGAACACCCGAACGCGGCCTTCAAAGGCATCATCCAAGGTGCTGCGATAGGGGTGGCGCGCATCCTTCAGGGCATCCACCGTTTGACGCCTGATCATGTCAGACGGCACCAGCCAGACCACAGCGGGATAATCCCGCTCCAGCCAATGATCCCGCGCAATCGCAATGGCATGGGCGGCCAGCAAAGTTTTGCCACCCCCCGTAGGCAGACGCAAACAGACATAAGGAACCCCGTCCAGCCCCGCCACGGCCTTATACTTCCCGCCGCGCCCATGCAGGCGCTTGGCCTGTTCCGGCTCGTTTGTAAGGGCGTTAAAAGCCTGTGCTGGCTGATGCACCCGCGCCTCTTGGAAAAACCGCGACAGGGTTTCAATCGTCAGCTCTTGATACTTTTTCAGCTTCATTTGCGCGCCCTTACATCATACGGGGTTTGCTTGAACGTCAGCCCCTCGGCCTCCAGCGTGGCAGGCGATAGCAGCGTGCGTTCGCCGTAAACGATCAAGGCGCCAGTATAGTCACCCGCCGCCGCACGAATCACGCGCAGGGTTTGCAGGTTCAAAACATTGCCACCGCTTAGCGATTTGTCGCCCAAAATGCCGTTATACAGCAAAGCGATGCCCCGCCCGCCTGATGCGCCAAGAAAGGGGGTTAGGTCTTGGGGGGCATTCCAAGGTGCTGCCATTTCAGAAAACCAGATATGGGCCGCAAGGGTGGCAAAGCGGATGTCAGGCTGCAAACCGCCGGTTTCATCAAACACCGCAGCGCCAAGGCGATAGAATCGAAACCCACCGCCACCCTGCCAATTCTGCGCTTTCGAGATTCCGCCCTGTTCGCCATCGACCACCTTGCTTAGGCGGGGTTGGCAATGCGTCACCGCATGATCGCCCATTTCAATGCCAATAAACCGCCGCCCCATTTTCTGCGCCACAGCAGCAGTGGTGCCAGAGCCAAGGAAGCTGTCGAGGACAAGGTCGCCTTTGTTGGTGGCAATATGAAGGATGCGTTCGATCAGGCGTTCGGGTTTGGGGGTTGAAAAGGCATCTACTGAGCCAAACAACCCAATTATTTCTTTTTTCGACTCTTGTGTATTTCCCACTTCATCTTGGGGCCACCAAGTCCAACTCTGAAGTCCCTTTGCTTCGGACAGATAGTTTTTCCGTCTAGGAACTCCTTTCCCATCTTTTCCAAAGTAAAATCTACCCTCGCCAACTTGCGAGAGAAAACTCGCTTCAACATTTTTCCAGCAAGAACCTTCGGGGGGCCGATATACCACGCCTGACGGGGTAGTAATCGGGTAC